>JANNNL010000337.1:0-54345 GCA_031398525.1 Actinomycetes bacterium
AGACACCACTCGATGCTGCTGAACAGGCAGAGGCGGCCGCTGTCGTCGACTGGCTTCGAGCCCGCGGTGCCCACCGCGCCGCCGAGATGGACTGACACCTCCGACGCTGGGGGGCAACGGCGACGCGGTATCAGATAAGCACGGCGGTGGCTTCGATCTCGATGAGGAGATCGGGGTCGCCGAGTGCGGCGACTCCGATGAGTGTGATCGGCCTGAGTGGGTCGATGTCGGCTCGGCGTCGCATACGTCGACAACGCCATGTCGAACCCGAACCTCTACCGCGTGATGTTCGACGCGACGTTCGACCTTCCCGATCCCAGTGCGGCCGACGAGACGTTCGGTCATCTCGTGGCTGCGGCTGGTCGTTCCATCGCCGCCGGACGATTCAGCGGCGAGCAGGCGCCGACCGACACGGCCCTCCGGTTCTGGGCCGACGGGCATGGGATCGTCTCACTGACGGTGACCGGAGTCCTGGCCATCGCAGACCTCCACCGCCATGCGCCAGCAATGGCAGCAGCCCTGTTTATCGACGCAGGGGACTCCCCCGAACAGGCTCATAGGTCGGTTCGTGCGGCATGGGCATCGGCTGACTCACACACACGCCGCCGTTGACCGCCAGCCTCCTCAAGCTTCGCATGTCTAACGGCCAAGAAAAGGGGTAGGAAATCGGCGTTGACGGACACATGACCAAGCGCGTCGCATGGTTGGCCAAAGGCGGTCGCGTACGACCGGTCCAGTCCAAGGCGCCGACAGCAGGAAGGAAGCCACCATGCCGCAGAAACCAAAACCCATCGCAGAGCCCGTGGAGAAGGTAGAGGCCAACAGTTGATCGCCCCCGATGGCATATGGAACTCGGCAGAGGGCGACGGTCACCGTGGCTTGATGATCAGGTCACCGCGTGCGATCTCTTCGTCGCTCGGTGCCGGGTCGCCATCTGCTGGCTCGGCGGTGATGGCGAGCGTCGGGTACTTGGCGGGGTCGACTGCGGCCGTCAGCAACACGTCTGTGTTGCCCTCGGTGTCGGGGTGGAAGGTTCCGGCAGAGATGCGGTCGGGGTTCGTTGGGGTGTCTCCCTTTGCCACGAACCACACCTCGTAGTACTCGCCCAGAGGGAGGATGGGTAATTCGTTGGTTTCGATGGTGACGGTCCGGCCAATTCCGGTGAGACGTCCGGCGACGGTGATGGTGCCGCTGGCGGCGGGAAGGCTCGCGTCGAATTCGGCGACGCCCTGTGCCGTTGGACTGGACCTGGTGTCGCCGAGATTGGTGCCCGCGAAGAACGCGAGGGCGATGCTGGCAGCAACCGCACCGACCGCCCACGACATGCGTCGACCTCGCGAACTGTCGCGCCTGTCGACGGCGGCGACCGATCGCTGAGTGGCGAGGTAGCGAAGATGCTCGATGTCGTCTTGGCGCGGTCCGGTAGAGCGGACGGTCAATGCTTGGCGCAGTTCGTCTTCGAGCTGTCGATCATCATCGTTCATCGTCCACCTCCTTGAGGTTCGCTCGGAGACGGCTGAGCGCTCGGTTCTGAGCCATTCGCACGGTCCCTGCTCGTTTGCCGATCACGCGGGCCAAATCCTCGGCTGACAGTCCAGCGACGACGCGAAGCTCAAGAATCTCTTGCTCGTCGTCAGTCAACCCTGCGAACGCATACCGCAGGTGGGCCGCTTTCTCGTTGTCGATGATGGTATCGAGTGGTTCGTCGCTAGCCGGGATATCCGGCCGGAACGTGCCGTCGCGGCGTGCCATGGCGTCGCGGCGATAGCCCTCGAGGACGACGTTGCGGAGAATGCCGAACAACCACGCGTCGAAGCCGCCCGCCTTCCAACGGAATCGATCGATGCGTTCCAGCGCTCGGACCATTATTTCGCTCACTGCGTCCTCCGCCGCCTGCGTCGACGCAGTTCGGCGAACAGCGAAGGAGTAAAGCGGGCCGTGGCATCGACGAAAGATCGCCTCCCACGCGTCGGCATCGCGATCCGCCGCCCGATCAACGAGTACGCGAACGTCGTCTTCGTTCATCACCACCCACGTCCATAACGCACAATGTGATCTTGTCACCCTTCTCGTGCGACTGCATCGATCTGGCTCAGCGCAGGTGGTGGGTGCCCGCCACCGGGCACCCACCGTGCTGCTCAGAGTTGGTTCAACGGGATGGCAATTCCGATCACCTGATTGCCGGAGGTGAAGTCCCCGAGGCTGGACGCCTTCCCCGAGAACAAGGCAATCTCGTAGAACCCGCTTCGGCCTGCGACTGTGAGCGACGCAAAGCCCTTCACGTCGACCGTGGTGTTGTTGCGGATAGTGCTGTAGATATCGCTCCCAACCACCGCCGTGGTGTCGAGACCCAGCTTTCCAGTGGGGTTGAGCGACCCCGCGTTCGGCGGTGCCTGAATTGCGACCTGATCCAGGGCAGAGTCGATGTCGTACAAGGTGGTCGCCGTGTTCGGGTCGGCGTCGTTGTTGGCGTACGCCGAACCGGCGACGCCCACAGCCGGGGTGCCGGGGGTGTAGTTCAAATTGGCGTCGACCACCGTTGCGCCGGTGTCGACGTTCGCCCGCAGGTTCTGGCCGGTATCGCTGGTGATGCGAAGGCGGTCCACGGTCGGGTTGAAGTCGACACCGAACGAGGTGCCGCTGAGGGCGACGTCGAGTTGAGACTTCTTGGTCGCCATACCGTTCGCAGGATCGATTGAATAGACGCCGCCGGCGTTCCCCAGCCCGATCAATTCGCTGTTGACCGGTCGGTAGTCGATGCCCACCAGGGAGGTGTCGCCCACGAGACCGCTCACGAAGCCGATGTCGGTGGCTTTTCCGGGGCGGCGCTCGTTGAAGCAGATCAGCCGGTTGTCGGCGGTGAGACCGACCACATTGAGCGAGCGGTCGGATCGACCAGGCCGGGAATCCGAACTGCACTTCATGCGGTCACTGCCCTAACCCGACTGGCCCCGATCGGCGGATGCGACGCCGACACTCATGCCACTTGCCACCACGGTGGCGATGGACGCCAGCGCGACCTTGCGAATGTTGATAGTCATGATCATCTCCTTGTAGGTGCCACCGACTCTGTGCCTTGGTCATCTACCTATGACGCCCGGATGCGAAACGTCACAAACTCATTCGTACGACGCCCCACGGGTGCTGCGCCGACGTGAGTCCGGTGCAGGTCTACTTTGTGAACAAACCGGCAAAGGTCGCGTTCTGGATTCTCGCCGATCCCGAGGGCAACGAGGCCTGTATCTGCACCTGGCAAGGCCGAGACTAAATCCATGCCACCCGGCGCTTCGGGTGCAGCCGATCGATGCCAATGGCTGGGTACCGCAATCAACGTCGCGTCTGATTCGGCGCCAGTTTGGCAAGCGACTCGGTGTTGTTGAGACGACCAAGACGGGTGATCCGCAGGCAGTCACATCCGAAGGTCAGACCGACTCCGGAGGGACACCACACGATCACTTGGCCTCGTAGCTTCGGTTGCGAGCGACGGACGCGGATGGTGTTCTCGACGTACCGACCGAGCAAGCCGATCGTTTGCTTCGATTCGGCTACATCAAGGTCAAGCGAGGCCACGTTCGTCCGTCCCATTTCTATGTCGAGTCGGATGGCATCGATCGGGTTGACGACGACACCGTCTACCTTGCCTAACCGGTAACCGGACGGTCAGGGGTTGAACGCGAGGAAGATGAACGCCGCAAAGATCATTAGATGAAGCGCTGCCTGCAGGATCGTGGCCTTTCCGGCATCAAAGGTCACGATCGAGACGAATGCGGTGAGGACGAGGAGCACGATCTCCTTCTCGCCGAGCCCTAGAAGGATGGGGCCATCGAGCCAGATCGACGCGACCGCGATCGTTGGAATGGTGAGGCCGATGCTGGCCAGACCCGATCCCAACGCAAGATTCAAACTGATCTGCATCCGATCACGGGCCGCCGCTCGAAACGACGCGACCGATTCCGGCAGCAGAACCAGTAGCGCGATCATCACCCCGACAACGGCCTGCGGGGCACCGATCGAAGAGACACCACGCTCGATCGACGGGGAGAGTGACTTTGCCAGTCCAACGACAACAGTGAGACTGACGGCGAGCAGCAACACGCTGAGCGCGACGGTTCGTGCTGCGGGCAGCTCATCCGTCCCGGGCCCGTCGCCGTCAATGACCTCGCCGTCGACGTCGACGGGCAGAAATGCCTCTCGATGCTGTACCGACTGCACGAAGACGAACACGCCGTAGACCGCCGCTGAACTGATCGCCGCGAATGCGAGTTGGGGTCCGGAGAACGTCGGACCGGGCGATCCAGACGTGAAGCGCGGGAGAACAAGGCTCAGCGTGGCCAGCGAAATCAGCGCCACGAGGATTGCAGTCGCGCCTTCCTCTTGAAACTGCGCGATCGGGCGACGAAAGGATCCGATCAAAATGCATACTCCGACGATGCCGTTGCAGACGATCATGACTGCCGCGAATACGGTGTCTCGCGCCAGCGACGCGGCCTTGTCACCGTCGCTGATCATCAGCGACACGATCAGCGCGGCCTCAATCACCGTGACCGCGATCGCCAGAACCAACGCCCCGAAGGTCTCACCGATCCGGTGAGCGACAACCTCGGCGTGATGAACGGCAATCAGGACGGTGCCCAGCAATCCCGCAAGCACGACGGCGACAACGATGCCGTTCAGATCACGCCCCCACGACCCTGCCAGCAGGACGCATCCGATGATCGGTACTGCGACGGGCGTCAGTTGCCGGGGGAGTCGGGTGCGATCGGCCGACCGGAGCGAAGAGTTCACCCGTCCCCGCTACCCGCAGATGAACTCGGCTAAACGTCACCCAGCGGCGTACGTTGCGACCGGCGTGGGTTGCGTCGGGTTCGGAGGTCGACTGTCGTCAATCGGTTACGCAGTTGGGGAGACGCTGGCGTCGGGGACGGAAGCGATCGCGAGTTCAAGCGAATCGGCGAAGGAGGTGACCGCTCGCCGGTCGATCTTGATCCAACTCGAACCCGGGTGGGGGTGATCACCAGCCACCGACCGCCTGAACGCGTCGCGGCAGCTGCGGATATCTCACGGTTCCGAGGCTGACTTCGAGATCAGTCGGGTATGTCGTCGCGATGAACGAGCAGGTCGATGCGGTTGTCCTCGGTATGGGTCCCGGCGGAGAAGAGGTTGCGGGAAAACTCGCCGAAGCAGGGCTGTCGGTCGTCGGGATCGATTCGGGTCTGGTTGGCGGCGAGTGCCCGTACTGGGGTTGCATCCCGTCCAAGATGATGCTGCGCGCCGCTCATCTGCTGGGCGAGGCCCGCCGCATTCCGGGAATGGCGGGCACCGCAGTGGTTCACCCTGACTGGTCTCTCGTCGCCGCCCGGATCCGTGAGGAGGCCACCGACGATTGGGACGACACCGTCGCCGTCAAGCGGTTTGAGGCCAAGGGCGGCCGGTTCGTTCGCGGACGCGGTCGACTCGTTGCCCCCGACATGGTCGCCGTCGATGACCGCACGTTCCAAGCGACTCGCGCCGTCGTTCTGGCGACGGGTTCGACTGCCGCCGTTCCGCCGATCGAAGGGCTCGCCGATACCCCCTACTGGACGAACCATGAAGCGATCGAGGTCGAACAACTGCCCGCCTCGCTACTCGTACTTGGCGGCGGAGCAATTGGCGTCGAGCTCGGCCAGGTCTTCGCTCGATTCGGAGTCGCGGTCACCGTCGTCGAGGCAGAGGCACATCTGCTTCCCATCGAGGAACCCGAAGCCGGTCAGGTGCTGGCCGAGGTCTTCGAACGCGAGGGCATCAAGGTGATCACGGGCGTGGCAGCCAAGCGCGTTTCGTACGATGGCAAACAATTCGAAGTACGACTTACCGACGACCGTTCCATCGTCGTCGAACGACTCCTCGTTGCCACTGGCCGTCGAGTCGACCTTGCGGCCGTCGGCGCAGAGGTCTTGGGAGTTGACGTCTCATCTCGCTCGTTGGCCGTCGACGAGCGGCTGCGGGCCGCCAACGGAGTGTGGGCGGTTGGCGACATCACCGGCCGGGGCGCATTCACTCACGTTGCGATGTACCAGGCTGCCATCGCAATCGCCGACATTCTCGGCGAAACCCATCCAGCCGCCGACTACCACGCGCTTCCACGCGTCACGTTCACCGACCCAGAGGTCGGCTCCGTTGGAATGTCGACCAAATCCGCCGGAGCAGCCGGGCTCGACGTAATGCTCGGGCACGCCAACCTTGCGGACACCGCTCGGGGTTGGCTTCACAAGGCCGGGAACGACGGCTTCATCACCCTCGTCGCCGACCGAGCCCAAGGCGTGCTCGTCGGGGCTACGGCGATGGGCCCGAGTGGCGGCGAGGTACTCGGCTCGCTGGCGCTGGCAGTTCACGCGGCGGTTCCCATCGAGCAGCTCCGCTCGATGATCTACGCATATCCGACCTTCCACCGGGGCATCGAGGATGCGCTGCGCGACATGAATGAGAAGTCCTGACGAATCCGGGTTGAACTGCGTGGTGGATCGATCCGACAGCCCGCTATCGCGTGGCGATGGCCGCCTCAGTGACCAGCGCTGCGAATCGCGTGCGTCCGGCGACGTTGGGGTGGAGGCGGTCGTCCTGCAGCACGTCGGCCGCAGGGTCGCTGGCGAACTGGAACCACGAAGCAACGGTGGCGTGACCACGGTCGCGGAGTCGGCGGCGAACGAGTTCGTTGAACTGAGCAGTTCCCTCGGGGTTGTGTTCCACGTACACGTCGACCCAAACGAGCGGGGCATCGCTGGGAATCTGGTCGATCATCGCGTCGAGGAGAGGTTCGTACTCGGCTTGGGAGTACTTACCGACGTCATTGGAGCCGAGTGCAAAGACCCACACGTCGGGCCGGGCACCAAAGCCGACGACATTTCGCAGGGTGTCCACGCCGGCGAGGGGCTCGGTCGTGCCGTTGCCGATGGCGATGCGCCGACCGCTGACCGCTTCGATGACGACCTCGGTGAACCCCGCCGTGGCCAGGGCATCGTCCAATTCTCGGCGACTCCCTTCGGTGATCGAGTCGCCAACGACGACGACCGACGTCCGTCGAGGCTGATTGGCTCCCGCCGCGTTCGTAGTCGGCCGACCGCTGAAACATCCGCCCATGGCGACCACGACGAGGCCGACAAGTGCGACCCGAGCGTTCCGGCGTAGTCTCCGAAACGTCATTTCGCGACGAGGACCGGAACGTCGGAGGTCCTCACGATGTCTCGTGCGACCGACCCCTCGAGGAGTCGACCAAACCAGCCCTTGTCGGACCAACCGACGACGATCAGGTCAACCCCGTGCTCGTGGGCCGCCTGCATGATGCTCTCGGCCACATCGCCGGTCGCCGAGAGCGGCTCGACGTCCGCGATACCTGCCTCGTGAGCGACGGTTTCGGCGGTGTCCGAAGCCATTTCGGCAACCAACCGCTGCTGCTCCTCGACCTGCTCCGTCGTATAGATCGGAGTTGGATACGGGAACGGCCCAACCGCGCCCCAGGCAATCGAGTCGGCCCACGGGATTGCCACCGACGCAACGTTGATCGCGAGGATCTCGGCATGTTCGAAGAGACGCTTGGCAACTTCGCCGGCGTGCTTCGAAGCGTCTGAATCATCGAGAGCGACGAGAATCTTGGTCATGTCGACCAGTTACCCCGCGCGGGCTCACTCGAAACCCACGGTTGTCGACCCAACGGTCGCTCACAACGCGCTCAAACCGCTGCGTGCGCACGTATCGCCAGGTCAACCGCGGGTCGTCTTGACGCGCCGCCGATCGGGTCGTCGGCGCATGACTGCTTCGATCACTTTGTGGGTTTGTCGGCCGGCGACCTGATTGAGTTTGCGTCGCAATGCCTCAAGATCGACCTGAATCGTCTCGGAGGTCGACCGGTTGGCGAGTTCGCCGATGAAGGCCGAGGCTCGCTCGGCGTCGTGTCGGGGGAGGACCGAACCATCCTCGCCGAGCAGTTGAGCAACGGTCCGGAACAGATCAGCTGCACTTTTGGTGAGCTTCTCGTCGCGCAGAATGATGCCGATCGCGGGAACCTGCACCCGCTCGAAGAGCGCGATCCACTCACGCCCAGCCTCGGTGGTCGCCAGCAACTCATCGCGAACTCGCCGTATGGCGGACAGTCCGGTGGCGCTGTCGAAGATGGGCAGACCGATCAGCTCGATCGCGCACACGGACTCGTGCAGCAGGGCAAGCATCGCAGCTCTGGCGTCGACCTTGATCAGCGTCGGGTCCGCCGGATGGAAGGAGGTGCGAGAGTCACCGGTGTCCGGCCCAGTCTCGAACGTGAAGCCGTAGGTCTTGTAGAGGTTGGGATCGGCGATGTGCCGTGAGTACACATAGTCGCTGTGGGTACCCGTCGTGGCATATAAATCAAAGCCCGTTTCACGGGTGTAGTGACGCCCTCGAACGGCGGCGACATCGGCGACGATCTGATTGCCCACGGCCGTGAATCGCTTCAGGTCCCGCGGGTCCATGTACTCCTGGTACCCGGCGGGGACGCTTGGCGTGCAGGTGCCGGTCGGTAGACCCGTGAAGCGCTTCGTGATGTCGACTGACTGGGTTGTGGCATGGCCCCAGGGGTGCAGGACCAGCTCGGAGTACGAGTGCACGTCGGCGAAGGTGACGATGCGATTCGTGTCGAGCAGGTGCTTGATGTTGCGGGTCTCGGGCTCACTGAATGCCGACGGCCCGCAGTACACGTCAGCGCACGGTGAGCATGACGTGTTGCCTTGGGCGACGCCCCACAACAGGTCGAGGTTACGGTTGAGGTCGACGCCGTCGCAGGCCGTGTTCGGGTTGTCACGGCGGTTCTTGCGCCAGAGGTCGTTGACCGTCATCACATAATTGCGGCCGTCCGGGTTGCTGCACGGAACAAGCCAAATGTCGAGCGCCTCGAGGATGAGGTTGACCTCGTCGGCCGGCCAGGTCCGCCCGCCGTAGGTGACGGGCGTTCCGTTGGAATAGCTCACGAGCAGATCGATCGCCAGTTCGACGATCGCGTCAGGATTCATCAACTCACGAGCATGAGTTCCGCCGACGAGCAGTACACCTCGGCGATCAGCGCCGCCACCACCGGCACGCATACGTAGCGCGTAGACCGGACGGCCTTCCACCGAGGCCTCGGGCAGTTGGACTCGGGTGAAGACCTGTGGAAACCAGGTCGCAAGGAGGTTGGTGATCGAGTCAAGTTGGGCAATCGTCCGGTACATCACGAACCTGCCTGTCGTACAATGCCGTCGACTTGCGCTTCAAGCCAGGCCATCGAGTCCTTGTCGTCCATCACGAGCGCCGGATCGAGCGGTGCCACGTGAACCGCAGCGCTCAGGTGGACTTCGTATCCGCCCTCGACGAGCATGGCGACTTCGTCCAAGGTGGCGATGAGGTGGACGTCGCCGTCGCGATCTGGCAGTCGATCGAGATCGAGTGCGGTCGCCATCTCGATGGCAGCCGCCCGGTCTTTGGTCGGCATGGTGACGTCGAACCGCAACCCTGAGTCCCGGGACGTTCCGCCGTTGGGCTGATGTGGGCTGGTGGGCATGCCCGTGCCTCCTTCTCGCGTGGCGTTCAACGACGCCGGCCAATCGCTAGGGCGCAGGTACTCGGCCAGCACAGCATTGCCGGTCGAGCGAGCGCCCAGTACAGAGAGAGCAAGTCAGTCCCGGTGCAGATACATCACGTTGGCTCGACGTTCGCCAGGAGAGTCAGGAGAGTTCGGCACGCGTGGCACAAGTTGGCGTGCCGAAGAGAAATGTGACGCAGCTTGGGTTACGAGCGGGCAGGCCGGGTATGGACCATGTACCTCTACTGCAGAACGTGTCGAGCCGCCCGCGACGCTCGTTCGGCAGTGGTGAGTGGGAAATGAGGGGTCCGGTCAGCGATGCTCGGGCCCCTTGTTCCGCGTCAGGTCCGACCCTGGATTCGCCGCCCCTGGGTTCCGAAAATATCCGCGTATCAATGTTTGCGGTCGACAGTCCGGTGGTATGTAACGACCGTCGATAACGACACAACAGCACCGAATTCCCCCGTTCGGTGAGTGCCAGCAGAGGCACACACGTGCCCGGCCCCCGAGCCGATCCCCGTCGCCTCCGGAGAGTGCCGGGCACGTGTTGTCTGTTGCCGGACATGAGAAATACCCCTGAAAGGAAAACTATGTCACGCAAATTGTGGGTAAGTGCAAGCACCGCTGTCGTTCTGTTGGTAGGTGCCTGCGGGTCGTCCGACAATGGTGCAGCAGACACCTTGGACTCGGTAGTCGACGTCGCAGACAGCGCCGCCGGGTCCGGTGATTCCGGTGCGGCCGGTGAGGCCGCCACCGCCATGATGGCGATGTTGGTTGCGATGCCCGATGGCGGTGCCCCGACCCTCGCCAACTTCCAGGCCGCTGGCGCGGCGGCTCCGGCAGGCATCGAACTGACTGGTCTCGACGATGAGGACAACGACGGCACGGACGACGATGCTAAGGCCACGGTCGAGGCAGATGGTGGCGAAGACAAGGCTTGTCTCCAGCAGCAGGATGGCGCCTGGGAAGTCACCGACGACGAGTGCTAAAGGCACGCAAGTTCACGACTGAAACGTAGCGACTGAGTTTGAGGGACCCGGCCAGAGTCGGGTCCCTCAAGCCTTTTTGGACCGGGGTGAGAGTAGGGAGCGGCGCCCCGTAGTTCGGGCTTCTGTGCTGGCGATGTATATCTCACATGTCGCCGGGTACGTCTGTGCTATGTCTACGCTTGGAGGACCGCCGTGACGAAAACGGCGTGGCTGGGCGACAACTTAGAAGCCGTCGGCCTTTTGGGCCTAGGTGTCATCGGATCCGTCCTGCTTCTCTATCTTCTTCACCGACAGTCACCACCGGCCCCGGTAGGTCGAGTCGATCGATCCTGGTCTTCTACGCTGAGTGGCCGGTTTCATGCGATCGTTCGACGTCGGCGAATAGCGGGCCCTGGAGCAATAGCTGGTGTGCATCTGAGCAATGGGTACGTGTTGAACTGCGACTACATCGTGGCCATTTTCAATGAGGGACCCGGCCTGGCTCTTGCTGTTCGACTCTCTGTTTCGGATACTCCGGACTTCCGCAATGAGGAGGAGGTCGCTCGGCGTGATTCGTTGAATCGAGATGCTGAATGTTGGATGCATGTCGAGCTGAACAATCTTCGCTGCGCTCCGAGGTGGTTTCGGGTCAGTTGGATCGACGGAATGGGGCTTCGATCGGTATCGATGTCGAATGCCTCTGTGTTCACCAAAGAATCGCCCACCTGAGCCTTGAAGCTCATCTGCTGATCTGATCTACATTCAAGGAATGAAGATCGGCTAAGTGTAGAGTGGATGGTTGGACGAAGAGCCGATCGGGTACATCACATGTCTCATCCTCGAAAAGGAGAAACATATGAATGATATCTGGAGTTGGCAAGGATATGGCGACGTCGAGCTAGACAGCGACGAGCCAAGTGCGTCCTCGCAACTCAATCGCGACATCATCGGATACGACGTTGATGCAACCGACGGATCTATCGGCAAGATAGATGAGGCAACCTTCGACATCGATAGCAGCTACCTTGTCATCGACACCGGTTGGTGGATCTTCGGCAAGAAGCGTCTTGTGCCGGCCGGGCTGGTCACCGGAATCGATGACGACTCCCGTGTCGTGCATGTGAGCTGCGACAAGGAAGCAATCAAAGCAGGCCCGGACTACGAGCCGGACGCCTGGAATTCCGACCATGACTCAACTGTCCGGACCCGGCATGGCGAGTACTACAGCGGCCTGTAAGTACATCTGAGATGCACCCGTGGCCCGGAGTTGCGCTCCGGGCCACGGGGTCAGATCTCAACCCGCAGACCTATCTCGACGACCCGGTCAGATGGCAGATGGAATGATGCGGCCACATCCGATGCATTTCGTACCATCAACGCGTACAGAAGCTCCCGCCAACGCGCCATTCCTGGTCGATCCGTGGGAGTGACGAACTCTCGGCCGAGAATGTAGTCGGTCGACGATGGATGAATCTGAAGATGGGTTTCTAGATCGTCCGCAACCCGTGTTTCGTCCATGAAGCCGTAGTGCATCGTCACCTGGTGAATACCGCTTCCGAAGGCATGTGATTCTACCCGACGCGATGGGTGAACGCGTGCAGAACTGTCAATCGCTACCGATACCACGAAGGCCACAGTATGAAGTGTGCCGGTGGTGCGAACCAGAGCCAGGAGACTCGGGGGAGTGACCATACTTTGTGAGTGGAGAAAAACTGCGGTGCCATCCACCCGCTTGACACGTCCCCCGCCGAGCTGGGCGGCGTACTCGTTCAAAGGCGCTCGCCGCAACGCAATTCGCCGTTCGACCAGACGTCGGCCAGCCTTCCAGGTCGTGAACAGCGTCACGACAATGACGCCAATCGCCAACGGGAACCAGCCACCATCGAGAACTTTGAAGGCGTTGGCTGCGAAGAAGGCGGTCTCTATCAACAGAATGATTCCGGCCACGATTGCCACTACGATTGGATTCCACAGCAGGGTGCGACGGGCATAGACGGCGAAGAGGATGGTTGTGATGAGCATCGTGCCGGTGACCGATAGGCCGAATGCTGCGGCCAGCCGCGCCGATGAGCCGAAGGCGATGACCAGGCCCACACAGGCGATCATCAGTGCCCAATTGATTGACGGCACATAGATCTGCCCCTTTGCCGTCGACGATGTGTAGACGATGCGAGTCCTCGGGGCAAAGCCGAGTTGAATCGCCTGCGAGGTGAGCGAGAAGACTCCAGAGATGAGGGCCTGCGAGGCAATCACGGTCGCCGCGGTCGCCAGAATCACGAGCGGAAGTCGCAGTTCCTGAGGGGCGAGCAAGAAGAATGGACTTCGAATAGCAGAAGGGTCGCGCAGCAAAAGCGCGCCAATCCCAAGATAGGTGATGAGTAACGCAGGCATCACCACGACAAACCATCCCCGGGTGATCGGTCGGCGTCCGAAGTGCCCCAGGTCTGCATACAGTGCTTCGCCGCCGGTGACGACGAGGAACAGTGATCCCATCGACAGGAAGGCCTTCACTCCGTTACGGGAGAAGTAGCGGACACCATAGACCGGGTTGATGGTGCGAAAGATCTCGGGTGAACGGGAGATGCTGGCGACTCCCAGGCCGGCGAGCACGATGAACCAGGTGATCATCACGGGCCCGAAGACATGGCCGACCCGATTGGATCCGAACCGTTGGATCGCGAACAACATGACGAGGATGAGGACAGAGAGAGGTACCACGACGAAGTCCAAGCCGGGCCGCACCACGGCTAGGCCTTCGACCGCTGAGATCACGCTGATCGCCGGAGTGATCATCCCGTCGCCGAAGAGCAGGGCGGTGCCGAAGAGTCCGAGAAGTACCAACCAACCGATTCGGCGGGGTCGGGCAGTCCCCGTGAGCTCGCGTCCGCTGACAAGCGCCATGAGGGCCATGATCCCGCCTTCGCCATCGTTGTCGGCCCTCAGGATCAGAATGACGTACTTGAACGCAACGATCAAAAGCAGCGTCCACACGATGATCGACACCGACCCGAGTACATTCAACCGGTCGACTTGCAGCCGATGGGACGAGCCCTCAAAGGCATCGCGGATCGAGTACAGCGGACTTGTTCCCAGATCCCCGTACACGACGCCAATGGCACCAACGGCCAGCGCCACTTCACTGCGTCGTTCGCCGATTCCGTTCGTCACGCACCACCTGCTCGCATCACCCACGACTACCCGGATCGACTCTCGGCTAGACAACGCGACAATGACCTGCGACGAGCAAGTCATTCGAGTCGCGAAGTGAGTCTGACCTACAAGTCGCCGGCTCGTTGAAGGGCGGTGAAGGCGAACCAGCCGGCGAGCAGGGGTAGCCAGAAGGTGGCGGCGCGGTAGAGCAGGACCGCGCCGAGGGCGGTGTCGCTGCGCATGCCCGCAGAGGTGAGTCCGGCGACGAGGGTGGCCTCAACGGCTCCGATCCCTCCGGGCGTTGGAGCAACAGACGAGACAACGGACCCGACGAGGTAAACGAGGGCTACGGATGTGAATGGTGGGCCTGCGTCGAATGCCCGAATCGAGACCGCAAGGGCGAGGAGATAGCCGACAGTGATGGTGGCTGATCCACCGAAGAGCTCGACAAGATTCGATGGGTGGCGCGCGGTTTCGGCAATGCCTCGAGCGGCGCGACGGATCGGTGGCACGACATGGTCGATCAGCAAGTTCCGGGTGCGAGGAATCACGCTGACAACAAGGGCGACGAGTCCAATGGCTATTGCAATGAGTTCAACAACGCGCAGCGGTGGGACGTTGAACGTCTTGAGACCAGACGTGCCGGACCATGCAAGGAACACGCCCAACAGACTGAAGTGGACCATCACACCGGCAGCAGTGTCGATGCCCACCGCCGCAACGGACACGGCCGGATCAATTCCTCGTCGCTGAAGGAATCGAGCGCTCAGGGCGAGTCCGCCACCCGGGGCCGCAACGCCGGCGAACGAGGTTGCGAGTTGCACACCTAGGTTTGGTCCGAGCGGTAGCCGGTCAGGGGTCGAGCCGTCGAGGGCGATGGCGGCGCCGAGGTAGGTGATCGCCGACAGGCCGAGTGCCGCCAGAGCCCACCACCAGTTGGCCGTGCGGACGTGGCCCCATAAGTCACCGGCTCCCAATGCTTGGGGGAGAATCGCCCAGAGTCCGAGCGCAGTCATGGCGATGGTCAGAACGGTGCGTGGCTTGATTCGTTCGAGTTCGTCGACAGGTGCCGACGTTGCTCCGGTGACGCGCTGTACCTCGTCGCGCAGATCGTCGAGGCACTTTGCTTCCTTGACCTCGGCTCGGGTTGATCGGGTCAAGGCGAGTGACTGCAGTCGGGGAAGGGCGACCGCGAGTGCAGTTGGGCCGAGTGCTTCCGTCGCCGCGGCCACGGCGATCTGGACGCCCAGGCGGGCGGCCGTAATGGCCAGAACCTCGGCGACATCGCTGCTCATCGCTTGGTCCTTGGCCCCGAGTTCGGCTGTCGAAAAGTCTGAAACAACGACGTTCAGTTGGTCATCGACTTGTAGGTAGTCGCTGTTCAAGCGGTGATGGACGATATGGCTGCGACGGAGGGCGACGACGGTCTGCCACACCCTGGCCAACAGGTCACTGTCGCGTTCGTGGGGTTCCAATTCGTTGAACGAGCGTAGATGTGGGGTGTCGAATGCGAGCAACATTGCGTCGTGTCCAACCTTGGTGACGATCGCCAATCGGGGGGTTGGAACGCCGTCGGAGTGGGCCTTGAGCGCGCAGAGCGCCTCGTGTTCGACGCGATGTCGGAGCGAAACAAACGGCCGTTCCTCGCCGAGTTCTCGGAATCGCAGGGATCGGTAGATTCGCCCGGGTAGAAGCGCAGCCCACGATTCTCTATTGACGACCTTGATGCACAGGGTGCGGCCGGTACTCGAGCTTGCGGCAAATGTCGAGATGCCGCGGAAGCCTGGGGAGCCGGTCGCCGTGACCAGCATGTCGGAGTAGCCGAAGCGATTGAGTACGGCCGCAACGTCATCGGCTCGGGGGCGATGATTGGGAACACCGAGGAGCAGGTGGCTGGCCGCAGCCGCGGTGGCGGCGACCGACATCGCAACCGCAATCGTTGTCGGATGGGCGAGCGCTGAGCCGAGGCGCGCCCCGATTGCGCAGATCATGACGATTGTCGCCACTCGTCGCCACCCCGTCGGCCACCAAGGCGCGTCGACCAGAATTCCGGCACCCAAGATGCCGAGCCCGATGGTGGTCGGGAACGCGGCGCCGGGACCGTAGACAGCGGGGCGAGGCCCTCCCAACTGCAACACGCTGGTTCCGGCAAGAATCGAGACACCGAACAGGACGCCGGTTGTCAGGGCTCCGGCGACCACGATTCTGGCGATCCGGGCAAATCTGCGTCTGATCGACAACGCCAGCAGCCCGGCAACCGGGGCGGTGAACGTGATCAATTGGAGCAGCCCGACGGTCGAGTTGACGAACCACTGCGGCGGACTCTTGAGCGCGCGACCGAGTTTGCCGGAGAACGTTGACGAGTCGCCGCCGCTACCAACGAGCAGCACGATTGCAACGACCAACGCGATCGTGGCCGCGAGAATCCGGAGAACCGTGACGGGCGATCGAATCGTGTCCCGTGCCGGGACGACGTTGATCTCGGTCGGGGTGATCCTGGTCACGCTGGGGTCGGTTCGGTGATGTGGGGGTGGTGATGGCAAGTTCAGCGTGCTGCGACCATAACTCGTCGCCGTAGGCGGCGCGCTCGGAGCCCGTGGACGTGCTTGTCAGCCGGATGAGAACGGTGAGCCTGAGGCGCGAAGAAAGGCGTCGAGGGCCGACAGATTGAGGCCATAGTCGACGCTGTGCTGACGTGCACCGACTGGGCCGGTGTCGACGACGTCAAGCCACACGTTGCGGTTTCCCATCGCCGAGACCAGCTTCGGATAGGCGACAAGGGTTTGGCTGACCGAGTCGGTGATCGGATCGAGGTCCCCTTGGCCGATGTAGATCGGCGAATCCATTCGGTCGGCCCACTTGACGACGTGTACGTCGTCGGGCGATACCGGACAGGCGCGAACGTCCTGACTTGGTTCGCAGCCCAGGAGCGACTCGACGGAGGCCCGATTGGCGTGGCCATATCCGTCGGTCGCGGCGAACGTCTCGGGGTTCAGCGGAGCGGCGAGACTCACCACCGCGGCAGGTCGGCTGGTCTCGGCCGCAAGGGTCGCGCTCATATCCTCGGGCTCGAACGACCCCGCCGTGAGACCCGCCAGCGCGGCAAGGTGCCCGCCCGCCGACCACCCCATCACCACGACGGCCGCCGGGTCGATTGCCAGGGTCTCATGGTTGGCTTTTGTCCAGCGGATGGCCTGCTTCACGTCCTGAAGGGGAGTAGGGAACGTGACCCCGTTCCTGGTGAGCCGATAGCGCACCGAGATCAGGGTCCACCCTCGTTCCTCGACGAACCAGCGGGCGACTGGTATCAGATCGGCTTCCGTGCCTCCGTTCCACCCACCACCGTGCAGGAAAATGACTGCCCGCCCAGCCGCATCACCAGTTGAATCATCAGGCGCATCACCAGCAGGGGTGTAGATGTCGAGTACCTGATCGGGCAGCGTTCCGTAGGCAACATCGTTGCGAGTCGGTACCAGTTGGCTGCGGGTCACGGCCAGTAGGTCCTTGGCAGCGGGCGAGGGTACCTCGCACGCGGTGAGCCAGATCATGGCGATGCACGCCACGATTGATATGCGGTTCTTCGACTTCGTGCGGTTCATTGGCAGCCTTCAACGATGTGCGCCACCTCGTGAATCAGTTACCCGGGAGGAACCTGAAAGTAAACCCACAGAATGCTGTGACTCGCGCGGATTGACCAGATGGACGACCACCGCTCTGCGCATGAGGAGGATGTCGTCAAAGAGGTCCGCCGTCAGTCGATTGATACGCGTTGTGGTGTGGCGTGGTTGTGGGCGTCGACATGCACGGTTGGGAGAATCCGGTCGAGCCACGCGGGAATCCACCAGTTGCGGTTGCCGAGGAGTTCCATGGTGGCGGGGACGAGGAACATTCGAACGATGGTGGCGTCGATCGCGACGGCAGCGGCCAGACCGAAGCCGAACAGCTTGAGGGACCGGTCGTCGCCGAGTACGAAGGCGCTAAACACGCACACCATGATCAACGCGGCGGCGGTGATCACGCGGGCGGTGATGGCCAGCCCGTCGGCAACGGCGGTGGCGTTGTCGCCCGTGCGGTCGTATTCCTCTTTGATGCGGGCGAGGAGGAATACCTCGTAGTCCATGGATAGACCGAACACGATGGCGAACAGCATCATCGGTACCCACGCTTCGATCGGCCCTTCCTTGCCGACGCCGATTAGTTGGCGGGCCCAGCCCCATTGGAAGACGGCGACGATCACCCCGTACGCCGCGCCGATCGACAACAGGTTCATGACCACGGCCTTGAGCGGAACGAGGACGCTGCGGAACACGGCCATGAGCAGCAGAAAACTCAAGACCAGTACCGCTCCGATCAGGATTGGTAGACGACCTCCGAGGTATTCGGCGAAGTCGATGCTGGCCGCCGTTTGACCGCCGACCAGCGCGTCGACTCCCGTGCCCGGCACGACGTCGTTGCGGAGTCGTTTGACGAGTTCGCTGGTCGCCTCGTCCTGCGGTGAACCCGTCGGAATGACCGTGACCAGGGCGAGACCGGGGCGAATTGCGTCGGGGGGTGAGAACGCGGCCACGACCCCGTCGGTGTTGCGCAGGGTGTCGACGAACGCCTGGCGGGCGGCGTTGTCGTCGGCGGCCGCACCTTGGATGGTGAGGACGAGCGGGCCGTTTGAGCCCGCTCCGAAACCGTCGGCCATCAGGTCGTAGGCGCGGCGCACCGTCTGGTCGGTGCTCACGTTGCCGTTGTCGCTGAACCCGAGTCGGATCGAGAACAGCGGCACGGTGAGCACGGCGAGAACCGTGACGGCGACGGCCAGAACGGGCCATGGACGTCGTTGCACGATCCGGCTCCAGCGGTACCACACGCTTGCCTCGGGTGGCTTCGCAGCGCGATGCGGCAAGGGTCGACGGAGCGACTTGACGAAGAAGCTCGCAACGACGGCGAGCACTCCGACGATGAGGCCGGCCATCAGGATCGCCGCGTTGGTGGTGAAAATTGCAACGAGCGCGCCGACTACGATCGCCCCGAGCGCGATGAGTGCGGCGCGCGACGTGACGTCGATTCGTTGGCCGGTCATCGCCAGCAGCGCCGGGAGCAAGGTCATCGATGCGACCATCATCAGTAGCACCCCGACGGCGGCACCGATTGCGAGGCCGCGTACGAAGGTGAGTCCGATGATGAACAGGCCGAGCAGTGAGATGATCACGGTCAACCCGGCGAAGAGCACGGCGCGACCGCTCGTGTCGACGGCCTCAACGATTGCGTCGTCGACCGCGAGTCCGCCGTGTAGTGCCTCGCGGTAGCGGGTGACGATGAATAGGGCGTAGTCGATGCCGACGCCGAGACCGATCATCGTCACCATCTGGCTCGTGAAGTCGGGCATCTCCTGAACGTGGCTGAGCAGGCTGACCACGGCCGTGCCCGCGCCGAGACCGAACAGGGCGGTACCGATCGGCAACCCCATCGCGATCACCGAACCAAAGGCCAGTACCAGGATCACGATCGCGGCGATGATGCCCAACGCCTCAGACGCCGGGAACTCGAACTCGGCGAACAGGAACCCGCCGTACTCCATCCGCAGCGGTGTGCCGTCGGCCAGGACCGTCGGTACCTGTTCCCCCGCACCGCGGATCTCATCGGCGAGATCGATGAACTCGGTTTGTGGCCGCTCGGTGACCTTCAATCGAGCCACCGCGATGGTGCCGTCGGCGCTGACCTCGGGCTGCGGCGAGGTAAACGGGCTGGTCACATCAACACCGTCGAGCTTGTCGATCGCGGCGAGGAACGGCCCAACTGCGGCGGCGATCTCGGAGGTCGTCGCGCCGTTGGCTGACTGGATGACGATTTCGGCGTCGAACCCAGCGGCCTCTGGGCTCACGCTCTCCAGCAGAGTGAACACATCGTTTGACTCGCCGCTCGGAAGCTGAAACTCGGTATGGAAGTCGGTTCCCGCCGCACCGGACAGACCGAACAACACGACCAATGCGGGGAGCCAGATTCCGAACACGACGAGGCGGCGGCGCCGTACACACCAGCGCGCAAGGCGGGCCAGGATCGTGTCAGAGCCGCCCGAGTGGCCAGTGTCCCGAGGGGTTTCGGAAGTCGTCAGGGCAGGCATGACATCTCCTTGGAGGCTTGGGCAGTCGTTCGATCAAACAGTAGACGGATGCGAAACTGTACGCGGACGGGGTTTGTGGAGCACGAAAGCGGGCGGGTTGATGGCGAGAAGGGTTTGGGTGGCTCTGGCCGCGTGGGGTGGCCGCGTGGGGTGGCGGCGTCTAGGAGCTGCTGCATCCACATGGCGTCTACGCTCGTCACTCATGTACGTGCGCGAGGCCGACCGTGATCTGTTGCTGCGCCAGCTGGCCTCGCAGCGGCAGCACATCCTCACTCAGCTCAACGATCTGACCGACGCGCAGCTGCGGAGCGCGGTGGTGCCATCGGGCTGGACGCCGCTCGGCCTGGTGCGCCACCTCACCCTCTCCGACGAGCGGTACTGGTTCGACGTGGTGATGAGCGGCGCGCCGTTGGACTACTGGCCGGAGGGGCCGAACGCCGATTGGTTGGTCGGCCCCGATGAGACGGCCAGCGACGTGATCGACGCCTACCGGGCAGCGATTTCCCGTTCCGACGATGTCATCGCGGGCCTCGGTTTGGACGACCCGCCGGCACGACCGGAGCCGTGGTGGGCGGACGCGGGACTGGCATTCCCCGATCTGCGCACGGTGATGCTGCACGTGATCGTCGAGACGGCTACCCACGCCGGTCATCTCGACGCCGCTCGCGAACTTCTCGACGGCCACCAACACCTCGTACTGTGACCCCGGGCGAGCATCTGTACTGCCGCTTGGTGAACGTCGGTCAAGACGCGAGGTGGAGTCGGTCGAACAGTTCTTCTAACGCTCGCCGCACGTCGGTCGCGATCGATCGGCGTCGTTGAAAGGCCCACATTGTGAGCGTTCCCTGCCACTGGGTGAGAACCAGTTGACCGATCGGTGCCGACAGTCGTTCCTCGATCGCGGCTGTCAGCACGGCCAGCCACCTTTGCCCTCGGGCGCGCAGCACCGGATTGCGTAGATCCTCACGCAGGATCAGCAGTTGGTCGGCGAAGTCGTCGGCCCGGTACTGGCCGCTCAGCGAGGTGAGCATCTGAATGACGCCCTTCGTTCCGTCGCCGGCCCGGTCGATTGCCCGTGCCGTGTCCCCATCGAGCCGGTCCCAGGCGAGCAGCAGCGCCGACTGCAACAGGTTCGATCTCGTCCCGAACCGCTGGACGAGCGTTGACCCGGCGAGCTCGACACGCCCCGCCAACGCACCGAACGACAACGAATCCGGTCCGGTTTCACGAACGATGAGCAGTGCCGCGTCGAGCAGCGAGTCGTCGTCGATCGTTCGCGGCCTGCCCATGCATGTAGAGTAAACGAATGATCGTTCATAAACTGGCACTTGCGGATCACGTTGTCGTGGTCGCCGGCGCAACCCGCGGGGCCGGGCGAGGCATCGCGGCGGCATTCGGCGAAGCTGGAGCCACGGTGATCTGCACCGGCCGTTCCAGTCGGACCGCCGTGCTGCGCTCCGACTATCACCGATCCGAGACGATCGAGGAGACAGCCGAGTTGGTCACCTCGCTCGGCGGGCGCGGGGTCGCGATCCCCGTCGATCACCTCGACATTGATCAGGTCGCCGCACTCGCCGACCGGCTGCGGGTCGACTTCGGGCACATTGACGTCCTCGTCAACGACATCTGGGGCGGCGAAGACCTCAAAGGCCCTCCCGACCAGTGGAACGTGCCGATCTGGGAGACGGACCTTGCCGATGGGTTGCGACTGCTCCGCCTCGCAATCGATACCCACCTGATCACGTCTCATCACCTACTGCCGCTGCTCATCGATCGACCAGGCGGATTGGCGGTCGAGGTCACCGATGGCACCCTCGAGTACAACGCCGGCAACTACCGAATCTCGGTGTTCTACGACCTGGCCAAGGTGTCGATCAATCGACTCGCCTTCTCGCAGGGCCACGAACTCTCCGCCCTCGGCTGCACCGCAGTCGCCGTCACACCGGGCTGGCTGCGGTCGGAGATGATGCTCGAAGCCTTCGGGGTGACCGAGGAGAATTGGCGCGACGCCATCGACCCGAACCGCCCAGGCGGGCCGACTGCGCCGCCCGGCTTCGTCGACTCCGAATCGCCCCGTTATGTCGGGCGCTGCATCGCCGCGATCGCGGCCGACCCGGACCGGGCCTGCTGGAACCAACAATCCGTCGACTCCGGCAGCCTGGCCAAGACCTACGGAATACGAGACATCGACGGGACCCAGCCCGACGTCTGGAGCACGATGTAGGACGCCGCACCGCGCTCAGCAATTTCGGTCCTCGAATAGGGAAGATTGCTAACGTTCGTCGGCGGGCCGTCCGAGGGCGAGGCGACCAGCATGGATGAGCGTTTCGTCGGGGCCGAACGGGTGGAATTTCGCGCCGCGTACGTCCCGATAGCAGCGAGCAATCGGCGATGTGCGGTAGAAGGCGGCTCCGCCTGCTACGTCCATTGCCAGGTCGCATACTTCGATCCCGGCGAGAGCGATCTCACGTTTGGCGGCCATCACCGCAGCGACGGTGTTCATCGACGGGCTCGGATCATCACCCGCGATCTGCAACGCTCCATCGAGCGCCCACCCCGCAACCCGGAGTCGGGTATCCATGAGCCCCACTTGTCGCTCGATGGTTGGGTCGTCACCTCGGGACGTCGCGGTGACTGCGGTGACGGCGTGGTCGCGGGCTGCCTCGGCCACACCCAGGTAGACGGCGGCGATCGGCGGCATCGCGATCGTGAGGATGATCTGCAGCGGGCTATCGATCTTGCCGTACGGCCGCCGGGCCAGCACCCGCTCGTCGGGTACGAATACGTCGCTCAGTTCAATGTCATGGCTCCCCGTCCCGCGCATCCCAAGCGAGTCCCATGTCTCGAGAATCTTCACGCCGGGCGACGCCAGCGGGACAGCCATATTGAGAACGACACGCCCGTCGTCGGGATCGTCGAACGGGAACATCGTCGACATCACGGTGCCGACTGGCGCCTGGCTGGCGAAGATCTTGCGGCCGCTGACCGAGTAGCCACCGTCGACCCGCTTCGCCTCACCGCAAGGCCGAGTCTGGTCGGCGCCACCGGTCGACACCAACACGATGCCGTCGTCGACGACACGGCGCAACGTCGCTTCCGCTCCGGGCAGCCCCCGTCGTCGGCGCCACGCGGTGAAGAGCACCACATGGTGATGCATCACCGATGCCAGCGCCGTCGAGGCACAGTGGCGGGCGAGCTCGCGTTGTGCCATCGCCACCTGGCGAATCGTCGCGCCCCGGCCACCGAGGTCGGTCGGTACGGCCAGGGCAAGGTACCCGGCCTCTCGCAGTACTTTGTAGGCCTCGTTGACGAATGTTCCTTCGTCGTCGTGACGCGCAACGTCGTCGCGGATCATTGCGCCGAGCTCGGCGGCCCACGCAACGAGATCGCGTTCTTGTTCGGTGCTTTTCAGGTCGTATGTAGTGGTCATGAGGCTCATGATGCGCTGAGTGACACAAACCCTCTAGTGCAAAAGCTGTACCAGCGCGACAATCAGGCATGAGCCACGACTACGGCCAGTACTGTCCCGTCTCTCTCGGTAGCGAAGTGATCGCGGACCGCTGGACCCCACTGATTTTGCGCGAAATGGTGCTCGGAAGCACCCGTTTCAACGACATCGAACGAGGGCTCCCCGGCATTTCGCGTTCGCTACTCCTCCAGCGACTCGGCCATCTTGAACGAAAGGGTGTCCTCCAACGCCTCCCGGCCCGCGCCGGGCGCGGCAACGAGTACCACTTGACCCCGGCGGGCCGCGACCTGGAACCGGTGATCATGGCGCTCGGCGAGTGGGCCGTGCGCTGGATGTATGCGGAGCCGCTGCCCTCTCAGGTGGATCCGGTGTCGTTGACCTGGTGGATGCACCGTCGCGTTGACACCCCGCGGCTTCCCGACCGGCGCGTTGTCATCGAGTTCGACTATCACGGGGTGAACGCGACTGTCATCTGGCTGGTCCTCGACCGAGGCGAGCCCTCGGTGTGTGTGAAGCACCCGGGGTTCGACAGCGACATCTGCGTCGTCACCGATGCGACGTCGTTCATGCGCGTGTTCTCGGGCGCCGAGTCACTGGGTGATGCTCGACGGCGCGGAACGGTCACGATCAACGGCCCACCATCGCTGACCCGATCATTCGCGACGTGGTTCCTGTGGAGTCCCTTCGCACCGGCAGTCCGAGAAGTCCTCGCCAACTCGCGCCACTGACTGGTGCATACCAGTCGCGGTTGCCGAGGAGTGAGATGGCGGCGGCCACGAGGGGGATCTTCAGTTTGCATTGACATTGGCCTGGCGGCGAGCACTCTCATAGATGATTCATAGCAACGAGGGTGGAACGCAGTCAGGACGTTCAAACGCTGGGAGTAAAGTTGGCGGCGTTCGGTCCTCTGCGCCCGACGTTCGGTCCTCTGCGCCCGACTACGGCGCAGACCTTCGTGGCGAGTTCGCAGGAGCGGTTCGGACATTGTCATGCTGGGAGGCATCTATGAACGTCATGTCCACCCCGAGTCACCGACTCGGACTACCCGCGTTGCTCATTACCCTCGCCGCTTTCGCTGGAGCTCTCGGTGTTGCCTCGCCCGCTTCGGCTGCAGCCGGCGACGCGGTGGCGCAGTCCCGATCGTCAGTTGCCGTCGCTATCGGCTCGACGAAGACGAAGTTGACCGCTTCGTCCAGCACCGTCAAGTCGGGTAGGCGCGTCGAACTTGAAGCCCAGGTCAAGCGGGTCACGCCCAAGTCCAGCAAGACTCTGGTTGGCTATATCACCTTCACCGCGACCCCCGCCGTCGGCACACCGATTACCTTCACAACGAAGGTGAAGTCGAACGGCGAAGCCGAGTGGGAGCCGCAGCTGCCCAATGGCGTGTACACGATCACTGCGGCCTACGCCGGTAACGCCTACCAGGCACCCTCGACATCAGCTCCGATCACGGTGAAGGTGGGCTCGATTGTCGTTCCCCCGACCGACACCGATGGCGATCGCCTACCCGACGCCGTCGAGACGAACACCGGAATCTACGTCAGTCCGACCAACACCGGTACCGACCCGAACAAGGCCGACACGGACGGCGACATCATCAAGGATGGCGACGAGGTTCTCGGCACGACGACCGGACTTAACCTGCCTGCGCTCGGGTTCTCGGCGACCCATAGGGATCTCGCGCTCGAGTTCGATTGGTACGACGACGACACCGAATGCGGTGCCGCGCACAGCCACCGTCCGACGCCGGGCGCAATCGCCAAGTTGACCGCTGCGTACGCCGCTGCACCACTGATGAACCCCGACGGTACGACCGGGATCAATTTCATTGCTGACTACGGCCAGAGCAGTACGTTCTCCGGCGGCAGCCTCATCACAGGCCGCGCTGACGGCACGATGGACTTCGACTTCGACGCTCCAGGCGGCGGATTCGGTGAGGGCACGGCGTACCACACGAGCAAGTTGGCGAACTTCAGTGCGAGCCGCAACGGGATCTTCTTCTACGCGCTGTTCGGCCATCGCTTCACGGGGCCCGCCAGCTTCGCGCTTGGTGTGGGACAGCTCAACGGTGACGATTTCGTCATGTTCGCGGACTGCTCAAACGCGAACGACAACCTGCTGGCCAATGCCACGTTCCACGAACTCGGGCATGACTTCGGCCTCCTCCACGGCGGCAACGAGGACCCGAACTTCAAGCCGAACTACAACTCGTCGATGAACTACCTGTGGGGCGACGGCTTGGACAACAACTGTGACGGCGTCAGCGATGGCGACAACTCGATCGGCTTCTCCTCGGGCACACGCCCTGACCTCGATGAGAACGCTCTCGTCGAAGCCAACGGCATCTGTGGGACGCCCGTTGATTGGAACGGGAACGGCACCATCGACCCGGGTTCTATCGTCTTCGACCTCAACCCGAGTGAAGGCACGGGCCTCACCGTCCTGAAAGACAACAACGACTGGGCCCAGGTCTCCTTCGCCGGTCTCAACGACGCCGACTAAGGCGGCGACCCCGCACCCGTCGACATTGGCTCGCTGAGCATGCGACGCCATGTCGAGACCTCATGAGTGCCCGCCCCAACCGGGGGCGGGCACTCGTCGTTTCAAGGACCGGTGCGATGCTCTGCGCTGACAGATCGTCTTTGCGTGGCTGAGTGACACCTTTTGAGGTAAGTCGATCACACGTGGATCGACTACAGACCCGCTCGTCCATAGGTGATTCATAGACATCACGGATGCGCGGACGTCAGTTCGTCCCGCACCGTTGCGCGACCCTACGCTGGGAGAGATCCGAGCTGGTTCGAAGGAAGACCGCGATGGTGGAGGAGCAGTTCACGGGTGTGGGTTCGTTACGAGTCACCTAGGCGTGACGCGATTATCGCTGACCTCCAGGACCACCGCCAGGCGGGCGCGCCGCTCTCCGCTGCGACAGTTCGGTCTCGGCACGCACTGTTCCACTGCCCCGCCGTCATCGGGGTCGGCGACTTCGAGCGTCGCGCCCAGGTGCTCGCACGCGTCCTCGAGGATGCCTTCACCAACCCTCGGCTCTCCGACGAACAGCAGGTAATTGCTCGCTGGATGTTCATGCCGTCACCGGACGCTCCTGAACGGCTAGTTCACGAACGGCGCCAACGGGCCGCCGACGAGATGTTGGCCACACTCGTTGATCGTCGCGGCCACCCGGTCAGGATGACCACCCGCCAGGTCGAGGACCGCGAATCCCGCGTCGTCGGCATCGTCGCTGACCTGCTCCTCGACCCCGAGTTCGGAGCACCGCATCTCGCCGCACTGGCTCAATCCGGCGACCCGCCACTGTCGCCGCCGGATGATCCGTACCAAGGAAACGGCTACGAGTGGTACGAGTCAACCCACGAGACGTTCCTCCACCCCCACGACCCTCAGTGGCGCCGGGACCGCCACACGGTCGTGGTGCGGGCCCTTCGAAGGAAGCAACGGTTGTTCACCATGCTTGACGACGGACCCATCGACGAAGACCTCGGCTGGGAACTCTTGAACGCCCCCAGCGGCCAACAGTTGCTCCCGATTCTTGAAGAACAACTGCCGTACATCGTGACGGCCCGCCTCGTCATCGTCTACCTCGGACGTCCCCTGCAACCCGGCGAGACCCAGGAGATCCAACTCCAACACACTTTTCGTGGCGCAAATATCGAACAAAACGTCAGTGTACAGAAATATGAAGCGGCCTCGGAACGGCTTACCCTACGCGCCCACATCCCCGCGAGCCGGAACTGCACCGGCTGGACTGCAGAAATCTGGACACCACCCGGACCGACCGCTACAAACCTCCTGCGCGAACACCACGTGATCCCACGCGGAACCGATGTCGATGCCGTTTTCGAGGTCACTGACACCAGACCCGGCCACCTGTACCGCCTCGTTTGGACCTTCTGATTGTCGGTGACATATTCCGCGGCACCAAATCAAGGTCCCGGCTCAGCGGTACGAAAGGAAGATTGACAGGTGCGTGCGCTCATCGCAGACGAGGACATTGAGATGGCGGCGAGCGTCGCTGACGTCCTGGCCTCGGTCGGCTTCGATTCCGTCCACACCCGAAATGGCAGCGAAGCACTCCGGTATGCCTCGGAGCAATCGTTCTCACTGGTCGTATTGGATCTGTTGTTACCCGGGACGAACGGATATCTCGTGTGCCGGGAACTTCGTGCCAAAAGGGTGCACACACCGATCCTCGTGCTGACGGGCAAACAAGGCGACTATGACGAGGTTGAGGCAATTGAATCAGGCGCTGACGACTTCATGCGAAAGCCGTTCGAACGAGACGTTCTCGCCGCTCGGGCCGCTGGCCTCCTACGTCGGCCCGCTGTGTACGGAATACAAGCTTTGCGGGTCGGTGCATTCTCGTTCGACCCGGTATGGCGGACATGTACACGCGAGGGAGAACCCGCAGTCAAGTTGACGCCGCGCGAGGCGCGTTTGCTCGAAGTGCTGGCCCACGCGGAGGGAGCTCCGGTGTCCCGCCACCAGTTGCTCGCCGAGGTGTGGGGAGCTGACTTCGAAGGTGACCCCAACTCCATCGACATCTACGTCGGGTACCTCCGCAAGAAACTCGGTGGACACTCGATCGTCACCACTCGAGGACGAGGATTCGCTGTCGTGCGATCAGCGTTCTGACACGCCCGCAACTGGGGAAAACCCGAATTTGTACGACTCTTAGACAGGCCTCATGCTGCCGCCAAACGCTGTCGTTCAGCGTTGTCTTAGAGAGAGCGGAACATGGAGGCACTTATAGCGGACCGCCCCGACATGGCATCCGCCATCGCTAATGTGCTCGAATATATGGGTTGTACCCCCGTGATCGTAGACCGCGGCGGCGACGCCCTGCACGCGGCGACCACACGGTCGTTCTCGCTCATCGTGATGGATCTGGAACTCGAGGGAATCAACGGCTCGGCGGTGTGTCGCATGCTGCGAACAATCGGTATCACCACCCCTCTCATCATGGTGACAGAAGGGCAGGGTTCACGTGATGAATCCCGAGCGTTGGAATCGGGAGCCGACGACTTCGTGCGCAAACCGTTCGAGCCGATGGTGTTGGCGGCACGTGCGATGAGCTTGCTGCGTCGCCAGGGAGCGTTCGCTCAGCCGAGTCTGTCGATCGGCGCGTTTCGGTTCGATCCCGAGACGCGTTGCTGCATCGCGGCCGACGGTTCCACACAACCGCTGACGAAACGCGAGGCAAGCGTGCTTGAGCTGCTCGTGCAGTCAAGTGGCGCCCCCGTGTCGCGCCGACGGTTGCTCGACGAGGTGTGGGGCGGCGACTACGGCGGCGATCCCAACTGCGTTGACGTCTACATCGGTTACCTACGTCGCAAGCTCGGAGCCGAGTCGATCCTGACGGTTCGCGGTCATGGGTTCGCGGCCGCGCCCGCCCCTGATCGAGCGTCGCAGAGACGCTAGTCGTCGAACCGGATGCAGAGGAGGGCGGTGTCGTCGCGTGCATCGGTACCGACGAGCTTGGCGATGGTCGAGTCGCACCACGCGTTGAGGTCGATGTCATCGTGAATTTCGTCGGCGAGTTTGGCGAGTTTGGCCAGGCCGGCATCTATCGATTCGTTGGGTCGCTCGACCAATCCATCGGTGAAGCCAACCAGTACCGCGTCGTGGGGGACAGTGAGTTCGGCCTGTGCTCGTTCGTGCGGCGTGACACCGAGTGGAAGCGCCACGCCAAGTGGTACCGAGCGGCCTTCCCACAGGTAGGTGGTGTCGCGCCCGGTGTGCAGCAAGAACGGCATGTGTCCTGCGATCGCATATCGCAGCAGGCGACTGCGCGGGTCGTAGTCGCCGTAGCCGACGGTCGTCATGAACGATCCCGGAATCGCCATCGCAATGGTGTCGAGATGTTCGAGTACGGCTGACGGACAAGATGCCGTGGCTGCGACGATGCGAAGTCCCGACTGAAGTCTGGTCATCGCCACTGCGGCGTCCAAATCGTGTCCGACGACGTCGCCAACCGCGAAACAGATTCGTCCGTCGGGCAGCGCGAACAGGTCGTACCAGTCTCCGCCGATGTCGTGGTTCTTGTCGGCCGGGCGGTAACTCGCGACGACGACCGCAACGCCGGGTAACGAGGTATCGATCTTCGGTAGCAGCGCTCGCTGCAGCCGATGCGCCGACTCGTACTCACGCTCGTATCGCCGGGCCCGCTCAATGGCTTGACCGGCAAGGTCGCCGAGTCGCAGAGCAAACGTAATCGTGTCGGAGTCGATCGCCCCTTCCCGTTCGAATCCAAAGGCGAGCGCGCCAACGATCTGATGGCCGCTGCGTGCCGGCACCGACATACAACTTTTCGTGCCTGTCGCGTCAAACGTGTCCATCGTCTCGGGGAACATGCGTTCAAGATCGTCACGAGTGTCGGCGATCTCGACGCCGCCGGTTCTGGCGGCTTCGGTGATCTGGGTGATCGTGCTCATCGAGAGGTTGTGATACCGGGCGGCAACCGACGTCGGGAAACCCGGGGTAGTCCACGACTGCAATTCCGTACCGTTGGGAGCCAGCACTCCCGCCACGCCGTGGTCAGCGATCAACTTGATGCCGTCCTCGACGATGATCCGGCAGATCGCCTCCGCGGTTACTGCTCGGGCTAGACGCGCCGTGACCCGTTGCAGCGACTCGGCTTTGGACCGGGCCGCATGCTCGTTTTGTGACCCGGTGCGAGTCCGTTGGTGCTCAGTGACCTCCACGGCGAGAATCCACGCAGAAATCAGCGCGATGGCAACAAACGCCTGCAGGGTTGAGATGCCGAGCCGTGCTGTCGGCCCGACGACACCCCACGGCCCATGGCCCTCGGCCGACATGACGTTGGCCGTGAGCGCCATGGCCAGCCCAGCGACCGTGAGAATGGCAGCATCGAAGCGAAGAGACAGAAAACACAGCAGTGGTATGGGCAGATAGATCAGTGGAACCGACGTCGGCCAGAACCCCACCACCGTCGTAAGGACAGTTCCCGAAACGACGACCAACACATTTCGGGCCGACAGCGACAGGCTCGCCGGGAGACGCGACGTCAGGATCACGCCGCCGACCGTGAGTACTCCCAACCCATCGCCGGCCCAAAAGGGGAGTACGGCACCGATCCATCCCTGATCGAATCCGACCGAGATCGTTGTTCCTCCGATCAGCGCCCCAACAAAGGGACCGGCCACGACACCGATACCGATAAAGCCCAGGAGGTCTCGGAGACGTCCGAGATCGAATTCGTCGAAGTAACGCCGGAACACACTGGCAGCCACCAGTGGCTCGATGGTGTTGGCGAGCACGAAGCCCCACACAACACGAATGCTCTGTCCTTGCGAAAGATCGACGACAAGTTCAGTCACTGCGACTGCGGCGATCACCCATGGCCACCGCCGCTTGTCGGTCAGCACGAGCGCCGCGAACGAAACGCCGGCCGACGGGAACAGCACAGCCCCGGCGGACGAGGCGTTGAAGAACGCGTAGGCGATCAACGAACCTGCGCCATACGCGAGCGACGTAACGAAAACGAGCGAAACGGCGTCAGTCGAAACGAACCGACCAACGCCAAGGCGCGATCGGGCGTGCGGCACCGCAGCCCTTGGCATGAGCGGACAGTAACAGGCCTAAAATCCCATGGGAGCCTTTGGTGCCCTATGTTCGGTACCAGGCGGAGACTGGCCTTGGTGCGATCCCGGTGGGGATTTGCCAAGAGTCCGGTCAGGTGGTCAGTCCGTCCCCGCTGCGTAGACCTGGCAACGCTCGGAACAAGCTGCCGACGATTGGTATCGCTGCCGCAACGTGCATTGCGTTCAGCCAGAGACCAGTCGAGGTCTCTTCCGAAGCGGTGAACGGTGTGATCCCATCGAGCACCAGCAGTACTAGGCATACCACGAGGAACGTGGCGTTCGGTCGGGGAGCGAACCGGCGGGCGAACGCGGCGAGCGCCAGACCCACTACACCACCCAACACGGTGACCACGAGCGCATTGCCCAGTGGCACTTCCTTGGGCGTGTCGGCCCCCGGACTCGTGACCAGCAAACTGGCGTCTGCGGCCTGCGCGATGCCATACACGATGGCCACGAGTACCAGCGCTATCAGCGTTCCAATGATGGCCGTCACCAACAATTTTGATCGTCGAGTGCCATCGGTCACGATCCCCTCCTTTGTTCGTAGCTCCGTGGTTACCCGCCGGTATTTGATGTATCCCCCCAAACTAGTTGCTGTAAAACCATCCTCGAACCAAGGAAGTTCACATGGCTGCGCAATCGTTACGTGGTCGCCCTGCGACCAATGATCGACACGTGTGGTGTGCTCCCGACCGCAAGCGCGGCCGAGGAGCGGCCTGCTGGCGGCGTCACAATGTAGACATGACACGCGATGTTAGAAACGCGCTCAATCCGAGGTGTGGTCGGCTCCGAACTGGTCGTATGCCACGAGAGCGGTCACCCAGAGGCGAAGGATGAACGTGCTTCGCCAGCTGAGAAATCGACCAGAACCAGCAGCTGACGCTGCGCCTGGTACCGATCACCTCGCCTTCCTTCTCCAGCGCGCCGGACGCGGTAGCCAAGAATCGTTCGCCGAGTTGTACGACCATCTTTCACCGATGGTCTTCGGGATCGTCAGGCGAGTCGTGCGCGATCCATCGATGTCCGAGGAAGTCACCCAAGAGGTGTTCGTCGAACTCTGGAGAATTGCGGGCCGCCACGACGCAGCCCGGGGGTCGGTGACGTCGTGGGCCGCAACGATCGCCCACCGGCGAGCCATTGATCGCGTTCGCTCCGAGCAGTCAGCCCGAGATCGGAACGACAGAGACGAGGCGAAGCGAGTGATCGAGCCCGACGAACCGGCGACCTTGGTCGAAAGCTCGCTGGATGCAGCGCGAGTTCGCCGAGCGCTTGGCCGCTTGACCGCGGCGCAACGCGAAGCAATAGAACTGGCCTACTTTGGCGGCCACACCTACCGAGAGGTGGCTGTCCTCCTTGGAGTTGCCGAAGGAACAATCAAGACGCGTATCCGCGACGGCATGATTCGCTTGCGCGACGAACTGGGAGGATCCCGATGAACGACTCCGATATCCATCACCTCGCTGCGGCGTACGCACTCGATGCTCTCGATCTCGACGAGCGAGCTCACTTCGAGGCCCACTATCACGACTGCGAGATCTGTGTCACTGACGTCATCGACTTCCGGGCAGCCCTCGCTGAACTCGCAAACGCTCATCACGAAGCTCCGCCTGCCGGTCTGAGGGCCGATGTCATGGCCAAGATCGTGGAGACTCGGCAGCTATCGCCCCGAGTCGCCGCTCGACAGTCGACGCGCACACGACCATGGAGTGGTCGTGGCCGCCAATTTGCCATGATCTCCACGGCGGTCGCGGCATCGACGGTGCTGGCCGTCGGTGGCGGATTCGTCGTCGGACGCTCCGACGGCAACCCGTACAACGTTGCGGCAGCAGACCTGCTTGCTCGCGACGACACACGCGTGGTTGACCTGAAAGGGGAAGGTGAGGGCCGATTCCGGGTGACGTGGTCGCCGTCGGCGAACAAGGCGGTCGTCACTGCCGACCAACTCGCAGACCCAGGTGACGGTCAAGCGTACGAGCTGTGGCTGATCGACGAAACGGGCCCTCATCCTTTGCAGCTCCTCGACGATGCGAGCGACGGAGATATCCGGAGAGTCATCGACATCGGAGACGATGGTTCACAACTCGGGGTGACCGTGGAACAAGACGAAGGTTCGCCAACGCCCACTGGACCGATCCTGTTCGCAGGGGCCATTTGATTTCGGCTCAACCCTGGCAACTTGATCGTTGGTCAATGGCGACGATTTCGTTATCAAACCCACGATCAGCTTGCTCGTGAGATGACTTCGAGCGGTGGGTTAGGCAATTGACGCAGCGTCTCATCGTTGTCAATCGTCGACTGATTGCCGGGTGCTGTGTGACCCCATTCTGAGCCGTACCCATGATTCGCAAGCACCATCATCTGAACCGCATCTCCCATCGATCCAAAGGTGACTGGAGCGGCCAAATGAGGCAACAAACGAGTGACCCAACGAGATCGGGATGTCGCCACCAGGCAGAATCTCGTGGGCGCAACCATTTCCAGAGCGCCGACAAACGAGGCTGCAGAGCGCTTGTTGGCGATGCGTACTGGTGCCAGGTCAACAAGGAGCCACTCGCCCCTTGCAAGAAAAACGCTATACAACTGTTCCGCAGCATTGATCAGGTCCGGAGGAATCTTGACATCGAGAACGACAGTATCCAGTGAAGGGAACTGAAGTTCGCGACTGCCTCTGACTCGACTCGACGAAGGCATCTCCGTAGCGATGGCTTGCTGAACGATCAGACGGTGTTGCACTCAATGAATATTCCCCTATTGGGACGCTGGCAAACCTCGGCCTGATCCGTTCTTGGCCGTCGGGCGGCGGGTTGGCAGGGTGACCATCGGCGAGTCCGAGGCGGAAACTCGACCCGGACCAGCTGATGTTGCTGCGCCGACGCGTATCGACCCGACCAAGCTGTCGGCAGCTCGGCCGGGCCGATGCGTCTGGGGCGACCCGATCACCTCAAGCGGATTACGGGCAAGGCGAGTGCGTCTCTAGCGTCGAGCGGCAGCGGCCGTCTTGGATGCCGCAGACTTGGCGGTCGTGCCAGCGTTCGCAGCGGCGGCCTGGGCGGTCCGGGCCGTCGTCGTGGTCGCTCGCTTCGCAGTCGTGGCCGTCTTGCCGACCGCGTGTCTCGCGCTCGTCATCGTGCCTTTGGCTCCGGACTTCACAGAAGTAATGGTCGCCGTCGCGCCGTCCTGCACGCTGCGCGCAGTCTGAGCGGTTCCTTGCACCGCCGTGTCGATCGTCGAGCGTGTGGTGGTTGCGGCCTTTCGGGCGACCGTTGTCCCGGTAGGTGACGGGACAGGCTTTTTGGTGCCCACGATTCGGGCGATCAGGTCTTGACCAGCTGATACGCCGCCCTGGGCGATACCGCTGATGTTGTCGCTCACCCGATCGACAACGCCTGCGATCGCACTCATCACATAGTTCTCGGGCGGGGCGTCGGCCGAGCGAGGATGGGGGTGCGTCGGAGCAATGCGCTTCGCATCGATTAACGCCTGGCCAAGGTCGGCGAGCTCCGTTCGGGTCATCGCATCGCGGACCTTCGGGAAGTAGTCGGTTTGCTCTTCCTCAACATGGTGTCGGACGTTCTCGATCAACACGGTCACCTTGGCGTTGAATCGCTCGTTCTTCGGATCGAGACTCTCGAGTTCGGACAACATCCACTTGACGATGTGGTGCTCCTCGAGGCTTTCCAGAGCAATGTCGCGCGTGGCCGGCACCGCAGCGCGTGTTGCCGGGTAGAACACTTGTTCTTCAATCGCGGTATGGATCGACAATTCCTCGATGATCCTCTCGACGATCGCTCGCTTCTGGGTGTAGGCCTGATCTCCGGCCTTCTCAAATCGCTTGAACAGCGTCTCGACGGTTTTATGATCATTACGTAACAGAGTTATGGCATCCATGCCGGTGCGTATACCCTCGTGCAGCCTTCCCTAACCACGTTGAGCAAGTCGACTGGTAGATCGCAATTCTGGGTTGTGGGCCGCGGCGATGTCGCTCAGGGACCGACGATGTCTGACGTCTCCACGAAGAGGGTATGGGATACTCGTGCAAGTCCGTGTCGGCCCGCCCCAGATGGTCATTTTCGCCGATGACCAGGTACTGGTGTCGTCGCCCGATGCTCGGATCGACCCTGCAAGTCAACAAGGATTCTTCGTCGCCGACACCAGGCTGGCGTCGCGCTACGAACTCACTCTGTCTGGCCTACGGCCGATCTTGGTGACAAGTTCCGAGGTAGAAGCATTTTCTGCTCGATTCGAATTCGTCAATCCGCCGATTCCAACAATCGATGGTGAGATTCCCGAGTCCTCGTTGCACGTGCGTCTCGACCGAACCATCGGCACCGGAATCCATGAGGATTACGACGTCACGAGTTATGCGCAGGTTCCTGTGACGATCGATCTCGAAATCAGGCTCGAGTCCGACTATGCCGACATTTTCGAAGTCAGATCTGGTCGGCCATTTCGACGAGGTCGGCGCGAGACAAATTGGGATCAGGACCAAGAGCAACTTGTTTCAAAGTACCAGAATAGTGACTTCGTCCGCAGTCTGCGGTTCACTATCGTTGACAGTGGAACCGAGCCCGAGTACGCGGACGGTCAGATTTTCTTCCGGGTGACGCTGCAACCCCGAGATACCTGGCACAGCTGCCTGTTTTGGGAGCCTGTCATCGGCGGCCACATGCCAAGCCAGCCGGAGCACGGCTGCAGCGCGCTGGTCGGCGACACGGCCCATGACGAGCGACTGCGGCAGTGGTCCCAGCAAGTCACCGAACTGACGACATCCGATCCGGAGGTGAACCGGGCAGTCCAACAAGCGGTCCACGATCTTGGTGCACTGCGAATTCGCCGCCACGATCCCGACGTGACCGGCGTGGCTGCCGAGAACACCCAAGACCTCAATGCAGGTCGCGAGTGCGAGGCCGAGCGACTCGTGCCGGCGGCCGGCGTACCGTGGTACGTCTCATTGTTCGGCCGCGATGCGCTCGTCGTCGCTCACCAAGCGATGGCCATCTCACCGGTCTTCTCGCTTGCTGCGATCGAGGCGCTCAGCCTGAGCCAGGGCACCGAATTCGATGACAGCAGAGACATGCAGCCGGGCAAGATCGAACACGAGGTCCGCTTCGGTGAATTGGCTTACTTCGATCTCATTCCACAACGGCCGTACTACGGCACGCACGATGCGACCGCCCTCTATGTCTGGGGAATCGGTCGTCTCTGGCAGTGGTCCGGCGCAGTTGGGGTGATGGAACGACTTCGTCCAAGCGTTGAGGCTGCGTTGTGGTGGATCGACCACGATGGCGACATCGACGGTGACGGCCTGCAGGAGTATCGGACGCGGGCGGGCGAACGCGGGTTTTACAATCAGGGGTGGAAGGACGCCGGCGACGCCATCATGCACGCCAACGGCGATCTCGCTCCGCTGCCCATCGCATTGTGCGAGCTCCAGGGCTATGTCGTGGCTGCGAAGCGGGCATGGGCCCGTGTGCTCGAAGAGGCGTTCGGAGACGAAGTCGGCTCGGCCACGCTCATTGCCGAGGCCGATCGCTTGGCAGTTGCGATCGAGGAACGGTTCTGGTGGGAGCAAGAGGGCACATACTTTCTCGGACTCGATGGCCACAAGGAGCCAATCCGAACGGTGGCCTCGAATCCGGGCCATCTGTTGTGGAGTGAAGCCATTCGCTCCGATCGGGCCGAACGCGTTGCCCATCGTCTCTTGGCACCAGACATGTGGTCGGGCTGGGGAATCCGTACCCTGTCGTCGTCCCACCTTTCATACAACCCATTCCTCTATCAGCGAGGATCGGTGTGGCCCCACGACAACTCCGTCATCGCCGCGGGCCTTCTGGCGTACGGCCAAGACGATGCGGCATGGCACGTGATGCGAGGCCTCCTTGACGCAGCTGCGGCGTTCGATCACAGCCGTCTTCCCGAAGTCTTTGCCGGCGTCGAACGTTCGGTCGGGTCGTTTCCCGTGCAGTATCTGGGGGCCAATGTTCCCCAGGCCTGGGCTGCGGGGTCGGTGGTGCAGATGATCAGTTGCCTCGCGGGACTTCGGCCGGACGCCTCGCGGCGCGTGCTCAACGTCGACCACCACCTACCCGACTGGCTGACGCATCTGATGGTGCGAGGACTACGCGTTGGCGATGCACGCGTCGACGTCATGTTGTCGGACGCCGGCGTCGAAGTGCTGGCCAAGCATGGAACTCTCGATGTTCGTAGTCGACACCGCGTCACGTTTAACAAAAGTTGATGGCGGGTATATGGCTGTCGACCGCCAATGGTCAAGTCGAAAGGATCGCCGATGTATATCGGACTCGGTACCCTCATCATCATCGTCATTCTGCTCGTTATCCTGACCTGAAAGGAACAAAGTGGATCCGAAAGTTTCATTCTTTTTCTATCTCGGAGCGATCATTTGCTTCATCATTGCTGCGATCGGAGACGTGTGGAAATACGGTCGCCGCACGCGCCGTGGGGTAGCGGCAATCTTGTCGCCACTTGCATTCGGTCTGGCGCTTGTCGTCTTTCCGACGTTGTGGACCACCGCCACTCTCGCGTGGTAGACGTGGCGGGGTCGCCCCACTAGTTTGGGAGCCTCGCCTCCGGGGTACACGGCTTATGTGGTGACCACATTGCTGAAACGAAGGAAGCGATATACGGTAGACGGGGAGGCGCTAGAGCTTGAGCCCATACGTTCCGAGCTGGTCAGTTTGGATCGCCTGGAAGAGTTTGCTCGGACTCTAGCGTCGACCCACACAACGACGGCGAGCACCAGTGGAGACGTTCGTCTCCTCGACCGTCTTGGAGTCAATGAGCGGCTACTGACTCAGGCCTATCGCACGATCGTCGAGGGGGCCCGCGACGGTCAAATCATCTCGCCGGCCGCCGAATGGTTGATCGACAACTTTCATGTTGTGCAGGAACAGCTACGCGAGATTCGGGAGGACTTGCCCGAGACGTACTACCGCGACCTACCCAAGTTGTCGCAGGGGCCGCTGGCCGGCTATCCCCGCGTCTATGACCTCGCCGTCGCCATCGTGCGACACAGCGACTCGCGACTCGACGCCGAGGCCCTGCGCCGCTTCACCTGCGCCTATCAGAGCATTGCCCCACTGGGTATCGGCGAACTGTGGGCGATTGCGATCATGTTGCGCCTGGCCTTGGTCGACAACCTCCGTCGACTGGCTGCCCGCACCCTGTGGGAACGGGTTGAACGCGATCGAGCCGGGGAGTGGGCCGACCACTTGTTGGAGACCGCCGAGCGCCGCCCGAGCGAGATCGTGGTGATCTTGGCTGACCGCGAGCGTAGCGATGAGACCTTGAGTACTCCATTCGCAACCCACGTACTCCAACGTCTTCGGGATTCCGGGCCCGCTGTCGCGCCAGTCCTCTTCTGGCTGGAACAACGGTTTGCGCGGCAGGGAGTGAGCGGCGATGAAATGGTCTATACCGAGCATCATCGGCAGGCCGCTGATCAAGTCTCGGTCGGCAATGTTGTCACGAGCATGCGCCTGCTGTCAGCGATCGACTGGGCTGACTTCGTAGAAAGGACGAGCCTCGTTGAGGCGCTCCTTTGCGATGACCCAACGGCGACGTACCCCGCCATGGACTTTGAGACGCGCAATGACTACCGCGGCGTTATCGAACGAATCGCCAAGCGATCGGGTGTTCCAGAGATCGATGTCGCTAGTCGTGCGCTGGAATGCGCGCGCCTGTCGTTGGCCGCCGCTCCGCGCGACACTCGACGCGGGCACGTCGGTTTCTACCTAGTAGGTGCCGGCCGTTCATCGCTGGAGGACCAGTTCATCGGTCGTGTACGACCCCGAGACATGCTGCACCATCGCAACGCCCTGCGACACCCGGGAGCGGCGTACTTCTGGACTGTTGCGCTCCTGGCCCTGATCCCGATGTTCTTCCTGAGCGTCTACGCGAACTACGTGGGCACCGGCACGCTGGGGCTCGTCGCTCTCGTCGCCTTGATGGTCATCCCGGCCAGCGATCTTGCGGTCAGTTCGACCAACCGGGACATCACCCGAATGATGCCTCCACGGGTACTTCCCAAGCTTGATTTCAAGGATGGAGTTCCGCCCGATTGTCGCACCATGGTGGTCGTACCCACGATGCTCACGAGCGACGCCTCGATCACCGCGATGCTGGCACGGTTGGAAATCCACTCGTTGGCAAATCCCGAAGATCACATCCACTTCGCCCTGCTGACCGATTTCGCCGATGCCCCGAGCGAGGCGATGCCCGGTGATGACGCCCTGATCGAGATCGCCGTCGCAGGAGTTCTCGATTTGAACAAACGGTACAGACGCAGTGACGGTGATCGATTCTTTCTCTTTCACCGTCGTCGTCTGTTCAATGCGGGGGAATCGTGTTGGATGGGCTGGGAGCGCAAGCGGGGCAAGCTCGATGAGTTCAATCGGCTACTCCGCGGCGCGGCGAATACGTCGTACGCCGTCGTCGTCGGCGAGACGCCATTTCTCGCTGATGTCCGCTACGTCATCACCCTCGACTCCGATACCGAACTACCCCGTGACAGTGCTCGGCGCCTGATCGGAGCGATGGCCCATCCCCTGAACGTTGCGTACTACGACGAGCAGGCGGGTCGGGTGACCGAAGGGTACGGCATCATGCAACCGCGCGTGAGCGTCACGCTTCGAGGGGCCGGGAGGTCGTACTTCACACGGATCTTCTCGGGGGCCACCGGAGTTGACCCGTACACCACCGCAGTTTCCGACGTCTATCAAGACCTCTTTCTCGAAGGCAACTACGTGGGAAAAGGGATTTACGACGTCGATGCCGTCGAACGGGCATTGCATGGCCGAATCCCGGAAAACGTCGTCCTGAGCCACGACCTTCTCGAAGGGCTCTACGCCCGTACCGCATTGCTGACCGATGTCGAGGTCTTTGACGACTACCCCTCGCGCTATGACACCTATGCCTCCCGGCAGCACCGTTGGGTGCGGGGTGACTGGCAGTTGTTGCGCTGGTTGCGGTCAGGGTTGCCGCTGATCTCGCGGTGGAAGATTCTCGACAATCTGCGCCGCAGTCTGGTCGCGCCCGGTGCGGTCGCCCTGCTCGCTGCGGCGTGGACGGTGCTCCCTGGTTCACCGCTGGTGTGGACCCTCTTCGTCTTGCTCACCCTGGCGTTCCCGATCTATGGCCACGTCGTGAACGCCTTGCTGGTCAATCAGCGCGCCGTTCCGTGGACGAGCCATGTGCGGAGTATCGGTGGCGAATCGCTGTCGACCACACTGCAGGTCGCCCTGACGATCACGTTCTTGCCCCATCAGGCCTACCTGATGATCGATGCAATCACCCGGACGTTGACACGCATGTGGGTGACCAAACGACGCCGCCTTGAGTGGGTGACCGCAGCGCAGCTCGAACACCAATCTGGGGGCCGGCCACGATCGGCGTGGGCACAGATGTGGGCCGCCCCCGTCATCGCGCTCGGAATCGGCGGACTGGTTGCGTCGACCAACCCTGGCCGTCTGGCTGTCGCAGGCCCGTTCCTTGTGGCCTGGTTCCTCTCGCCGCTGGTCGCCGATCGCATCAGCAGATCCTTGCGTCCCCAGGTCGTAGAAATCTCGGAGCGTGATCGATCCGACCTACGGCTCCTCGCCCGTCGGACCTGGCGCTATTTCGAGACATTCGTCAACGAGGTGGACAACCATCTGCCTCCGGACAATGTTCAAGAAGATCCGAAGGAAACGATCGCTCATCGAACTTCGCCGACCAACATCGGGCTTGGTCTGCTCGCTCCGATGGCGGCAAACGACTTCGGCTATATCAGCCAAGAAGAACTACTGGAATCATTGGAGCAAACGTTTGCGACATTGGCTCGACTTAGCCGGTTTGAGGGGCATTTCTACAACTGGTACGACACCCAGACGCTCCTTCCGCTCTCCCCGAAGTACGTCTCAACAGTCGACAGCGGCAACTTGGCCGGTCACCTGCTGACGTTGAAGCAGGGGTGCCTCGAGATGATCGGAACTCCTCTGATGACGCGCGCGGTGTTCTCGGGCCTGGCCGACAACCTCGGCCTGGTGCGGGAGGAGTTGACTGGGCGGTCCCCGACCGATCTGGCGTCGATCGAGCGGCATTTGGTGGCCATTGAGGATGTTTTGCGGTCGGTCCCAGCCTCATCGCTCGACTGGATCGAGGCCTTGGATGTTCTTGAATCACGGGTCGATCCGCTCATCGCGGAGTTGACGAGCGTTCTCGGTCGGGTTCCGAGCGAGATGCCGTGCGAGGCACCGTACTGGGCCGAAGCATTCGCCCGATCGGTGCGGGCGCATCTCGATTTCCTTGCAAGGGCGATGCCGTGGCTACGGGTCTGGCAACGGGCCGAACGGCCGGGGGGCGAGGACCAAGCAGGCTGGAACAGACTCGTGAACCTGGTCAGTGAGCAGATTCCGTCGCTCGACGAGCTTCCCCAGCGGTGCGATGCCTTGGTTACGGAGATTGACCTGTTGCTCGACGTCGCAGCGACGACCGACCGAACCGCCTCGCTCATGGTTGGGCCGATACTCGAACTTCGCCAAGCCGTGTGTGCTTCGGCCGATGTCGCCGACGACCTCGCGCGCCGGTTGCGATCGATTGCCGATCAAGCCGAGCAATACGGCCAAGAGATGGACTTCGGGTTCCTGTACGACAAGCCGCGCCATCTCTTTTCCATCGGCTATCGAGTCGACGACAATCGCCGTGACGACTCATACTTTGATCTCCTGGCGTCTGAGGCTCGACTAGGGAGCTTCGTGGCGATCGCCCGAGGACAAGTCCCTCAGGAGCATTGGTTTCGCCTGGGTCGGGCACTGACCTCGACAAGCGGCGGCACGGCGCTGCTGTCGTGGACCGCAACGATGTTCGAGTATCTGATGCCAATTCTGGTGATGAAGACCTATGAACACACGTTGCTTGATGAAACGTATCGCAGCGTTGTCGCTCGTCAAATTGAATACGGTCGCCGGCACGACATTCCCTGGGGAATCTCCGAATCCGGTTACAATGCGCGCGACCTCGCGCTGAACTATCAGTATCGGGCGTTTGGTGTTCCGGGGCTTGGGCTCAAGCGGGGGTTGGGTGACGATGTGGTTATTTCGCCGTACTCGACCGTCCTTGCGCTGGCCGTTGCTCCCGACGAAGCGATCAAGAACATTCGCCGACTCTCGCAAGAAGGGATGGCGTCTCGTTTCGGGCTCTTCGAAGCCGTCGACTTCACCCCGGCCCGAGTTCCGCAGGGGGATTCGCAAACGGTCATTCGTGCTCATATGGCCCATCACCAAGGGATGAGTCTGCTCGCGTTGGACAATGTCGTGAACCGGCTGGCGATGCCCCGCCGATTCCACGCTGACCCGCTCGTGCAGGCAACCGAACTCCTCTTGCAGGAACGAATTCCGCGCGAGGCGCCCTTGGCTCATCCCCACGCGGAGGAGGTTGCCGAAGGACGCACCGTACGTATGGCGCCCGCCCCCTTCACTCGCCAGTTCTCCACCGCTGACACCGCCGCTCCCCAAGCTCACCTGATGTCCAACGGTGACTACACCGTGATGCTCACGAACGCCGGCGGCGGGTTCAGCCGCTGGCGCGATGTCGCCGTCACCCGCTGGCGAGAGGATGCGGTGCGAGATGATTGGGGAAGCTTCTGCTACGTGCGTGACGTAACGAGCAAACGCTTCTGGTCGACCGGGCACCAGCCGACGCTTGTCGAACCGACGTCATACCTCGCAACGTTCTCGGCCGACAAGGTCGAATTTCTTCGACGTGACGACCACATTGAGACTCACACCGAGATCACGGTCTCTCCGGAAGACGACGCGGAAATCCGCAGAATCACGCTGACAAATCGCAGCGAACAGGTGCGCGAGGTGGAGGTGACGAGTTACAGCGAGATCGTTCTCGCTGCGCCCAGGGCCGACGTGAGCCATGTCGCATTCAGCAAGCTCTTCGTTCAGTCTGAACTGCTCGCCGAGCACTCGGCGCTGCTGTTCGTCCGTCGACCCCGAACCGCCGAGGAGGTCTCGCCCTGGATCGTCCACGTCTCGGCGACTCATGGGGATGGCTGGAGCGAGGCTGAGTACGAGACCGATCGAGCCCGATTTATCGGGCGGGGCCGTACCGCGGTGGCACCGATTGCGCTCGTCGGCGGTCAGGCACTTTCGGGTTCGGTCGGTGCCGTGCTCGACCCGGTGGCGTGCATTCGGCGCCGTGTTCGCATCGAGCCAGGTGCGTCGGCGCGGGTGTCCTACATCACGGCGGTTGCCCCGACCCGCGTGACAGCTATTGACTTGGCCGACAAGTACCGTGACCCACGATCGGTGACTCGGGCGTTTGCGCTGGCCTGGACTCACAGCCGGGTGGAGCTACGTCACCTGGAGATCTCCACCGAGGAGGCTCATCTGTTCCAGGAGCTTGGCTCGCTGGCGCTGTATTCCGATCCGCTGCTGCGGGCTGACCTCGACATCATTGCCCGCAACGTGAAGCATCAGTCGGGGCTCTGGGCCTACGGCATCTCCGGAGACCTCCCCGTTGTTGTCCTGCGAGTCACCGACGCGCTCGAGGGCGACCTGGTTCGTCAGATTCTTCGGGCGCATGAGTACTGGCGGCTGAACGGGTTGGCGGTAGATCTCGTCATATTGAATGAGCATTTGAGCAGCTACGCCCAAGGCTTTCAGGAGTATCTGCTCAGCCTGATTCAGACGAGTGCCGCCCAGGGTTTGATCGACCGACCCGGAGGTGTCTTCCTTCGCCGAGCCGACCTCATGCCCGACGAGGATCGTACGTTGATCCTGACGGTCGCCCGGGTTGTGCTGTCTGGTCAGCGTGGTGCGCTGGCGCAGCAGGTTCACCGCCGGCGTCCTGAAGTGTCGCTACCCCCTGCCTTGAACGTCGGACCTTCATTCACCTCATTGGCTCGGCATGAATCGGAAATCGGCGCGACCATCGACGAGGCCGGACTGTTGTTCGACAACGGGTTCGGTGGCTTCTCGCCCGATGGGCGCGAGTACGTGATCATGTTGCGCGACGGCGTGGTGACTCCCGCACCATGGTCGAACGTCGTCGCCAACGATCGATTCGGATTTCTGGTGACCGAGTCGGGGGGCGGCTACACGTGGTCGGAGAACAGCCGCGAGAACCGGCTGACGCCATGGTCGAACGACCCCGTCTGCGACGCGTTGGGAGAAGCGGTATACGTGCGTGACGAGGAGACGGCCGAGGTATGGAGTGTTGCCCCCCATCCGGTGCGTCGTTCGGGTCGGTACGTCATCCGCCACGGGGCCGGCTATACGAAATTCGAACACGACGAGCCCGGTCTGGCGCACGAGCTGACGCTGTTCGTTCCCGTCAACGATCCGATCAAAATTCTTCGTCTGCGGGTGACGAACCGATCGGGGCGATCGAGACGCTTGAGCGCGACCGGCTACTTCGAGTGGGTCTTGGGTGTCAATCGCGAAATCACCGCGCCGCATATTGTGACCGAGGTCGATGCTGATACCGGAGCCATGCTGGCCCGCAACGCATACAACAACGAGTTTGCCGAGCGCATCGCCTTCGCTGGAGTCAACGAGCCGAACCACACCTTGACTGGGAGCCGAAGCGAGTTCGTCGGTCGCAATAGCAGTCTCCAGACGCCCAACGCCTTAGGTCGTTCCGGGCTGTCCGGCAAAGTCGGGGCGGGGTTAGATCCGTGCGCGGCGTTCCACGTTCCCTTCGACCTGGCCCCCGGCGAGACGCGCGAACTGTCGTTCTTCGTCGGGGAGGGCGACGATCTCGATCAAGCCCGAGCGTTGGTGTCGCAGTACCAGGCTCCGGGTGTCGTCGAGTCGGCGTTCGGCGATGTGCTGACCCAATGGGATGCGCTGTTGGGAGCGGTGCAGGTGAGAACGCCGGACGTGTCGATGGATCTGATGCTCAATCGCTGGTTGCTCTACCAGACGATCGCCTGTCGGTTGTGGGGCCGATCGGCCTTCTATCAGTCGGGCGGGGCATTCGGATTTCGTGACCAGCTCCAAGACGTCATGGCGCTGGTGCATTCGGCCCCCGAACTGGCACGGCGGCACATCCTGCTTGCAGCTGGGCACCAGTTCGTCGAGGGTGATGTGCAGCACTGGTGGCACCCGCCCACGGGTCGAGGGGTGCGGACCCGCTTCTCCGATGACTTGCACTGGCTGGCGTTCGTCTGTGTGGCGTACGCCGAAACAACCGGTGACCACGCCATCTTCGACGAATCGGTGCAGTACGTCCAGGGCCGACTGCTCGACGCGCACGAAGACGAGTACTACGCCATGCCTGATGTCTCGCCAGTTGCAGATTCCCTCTATCAGCACTGTGTTCGCGCCCTCGATCGCGGGTTGCAGGTAGGGCTTCATGGACTACCGCTGATGGGGTCGGGGGATTGGAACGACGGGATGAATCGGGTGGGCTATCAGGGTCGCGGCGAAAGCGTCTGGATGGCCTGGTTCCTTTACCTGACGCTCAGCCAATTCGCCGTGATCGCCGAGTCCCGACTCGACCACGATCGGGCCGCGACGTATCGCCGGCACGCTGACCAACTACGGCGATCAGCAGAGCTCTCGGCATGGGACGGCGAATGGTATCGACGGGCGTACTTCGACGACGGCACGCCCCTCGGCTCGGTGGCGAACGACGAGTGCCGCATCGATGCCATCGCCCAGTCATGGAGTGTCATTTCAGGCGCCGCTCGGCCGGAACGTGCCCGACAGGCAATGGACTCGGTCGAAAAAATGCTGGTTGACGATGACGGCCGGTTGCTGCTGCTGTTTACGCCTCCATTCGACCGGACGTCGCTTGATCCCGGCTATGTCAAGGGTTACGTGCCGGGCGTACGAGAGAACGGCGGTCAGTACACCCACGCGGCGGTGTGGACGGTGTTGGCTCGATCAATGCTTGGCGACGGCGGTCGGGCCGCCGAGTTGTTCGGGATGATCAACCCGATCACGCGCACATCGAACCAGCGCGACGCCGAGTTGTACATGGTCGAGCCATACGTCGTCGCCGCCGATGTGTATGGAGTCGCCCCATATGCCGGCCGCGGCGGATGGACGTGGTACACCGGCTCAGCCGGGTGGATGTACCAGGTGGGATTGCACGCCCTGCTCGGCGTGACGATCCGCGGGTCGCAGCTGACGGTCGATCCCTGCATCCCAGCCGAGTGGGACGGGTTCAACGTGACCTATCGGCATGGCCAATCTGTGGTCGAGATCACCGTCGAGAATGCTGACCATGTGCAACGCGGCGTGACGCTGGTCGAGATCGACGGGATCAAGGTCGAGGATCGAATCGTCCGACTGGATGCGGTAGGACCGTCTACTTCCATACGAGTGGTCATGGGGGCACAAGAAATGCCACCGGATTCTGGGTCGAATGAATCAGGTTTTGTTTAGTAGGACGATCATCTGGGTACGTGTGAGTTGAAGTCAAGCAATCGGAAATGGAGAAACTCATGAGTGGGACCGTGTTGTGGCTAATCGCCGCCGTCTTGGTGATCGTAGGCATCGTCCAGCTGTTACAGGGCCAAATTATCCTGGGCATCGTGCTGATCATCGCAGGGTGCCTGGTTGGCCCCGGAGGGTACAGCATCATGGGCCGCCGTCGAGCCTGAACAGGGCGGGCAGGTCCGCCCCCGACCTGCCCCGTGACAACCGAATGACGACGATGTAACCGGCACCCGTGAGGGTGCCGGTTACCGTTGTACAGCTCGGCCTATCGGTGACAGTCTGAACAAGAAAGTTCATTCAGAAACGTGGCGAGACCACCGGGTGCCCGGCCGGCGCGACGAGCACTGGTCATCACCACGCCGTCGGTGGTACCGATGACCGAATAACCGCAGCTTCGAGCTTGCTTCCACAGTTGTTGATCCTCGCCGACGGCGACATCCGCGAATCCCCCCGCCGCGAAGAAGGCCGAAGCCTTGATGCCCAGGTTGGCGCCATGTACATGGGGGTGCCCGCTACCTGTGCCGTCCCGTTCGATGGCGGCAAGAAAGCGCGTCCGCAGCTCCGGACTGATGTCGCCTTCGGCAAACTCGATCAAACCGGCAACGCCGTCCCAATCCCTGGCTTCGTGACGGAGGTGGGCGACGAGCCAGTCGTGAGGAACTCGGCTGTCGGCATCGGTGGTTGCAAGCCAGACGTGCTGGTGGTCCGTTGCCCCGTGGAGCGCCACCGCCGTGTGGCAGGCAAGATTACGCGTCGGTCCAACGCGTCCAAAGCTTCGCTCGGCGACGCACCACGGGAGCCCACTGGCGCGCAGCACCGACCGGGAGCGCTCGGCTGTACCGTCGGTGCACGAATCGGCGACCACGACGATCGACACCGGTAAATCCACAGCGTGTGCGGCCACGATGATCGAGTCAAGACACGTCTCGATGCTTTCGACCTCGTTACGAGCGGGGACGCCGACCGCTATTCGTTTGATCATCGGCGTAGTGCGAGATCGAGTCGAAAATTCGCGTCTGCGTAGCTGCCGATCACCGACCACCGCGCGCTGTAGTCGACGGCGTCATTGACGGCATCTCCGCTGATCACATGCTCGGCCACGATCGGGCGATAGTGGACCAGCACAAGCAACGCATCTGGTTCAGCGACCTGCGCAGCTTGTTGGATGACGTCGTGTACGACGACAAGAGGGAGGTAGTACAGCACCTCGGACATGACAATGAGGTCGAAAGTTCCCGGCGGCCATGCATCGGGTAGCGCCCCGACGTCGACGTTGACGCCGGGCTTGTCGGCGCACAGCTCGCGAGTAACTTTCACCGCCCGCCAATGCCGATCACGCGCTTCGACAACGTCGCAGCGATCGGCAAGGCGTCGGGTGAGTAACCCCGTTCCACACCCCGGCTCGAAAGCCCGGCGAAATCTTGGACGGTCGAGGAGCGCGACGGTGGCGTCATACTTGCGGGTCTCGTAGAACCGCCCGGCGTGATCCCACGGGTCGTCATCGTGGTCCCAGGCCTGATCGAAGTACTCACCGGGAGTCGCAGCAGGCTCGTTCATGACATCACCACCCTCTCGGTCGGGCTTGTGAATGCCGCCAGGGTCGGCGCATCGAGCACTGGCCCATCGGTCGACGTATCGGGCCCCATCGCCAGGATCTGGCTCCGAAAGCACCAGCTTGCAACCAGCTTGCGGTAGTGCAACCCCGCGCCGAGATGGAGGGTCTTTCCAAGTCGCGGACACTCTCGAGGGTTGAGGCGCGCCCACACGGCGTACTCCCACAACTCACAAGCCAGGAGCTCACGAACGGCTAAGCCGGCTCGAAATGTGGCTTGATGGTCGGGGTGCGAGTCGTGGCGAGATGGCACGACCAACGTCGTCTCGCAATCGACGTGGCTCATGATCTGCTCGGTCAAGGCCTCGCCAACCTCGCCGAGGCTGCCATCGGCCAGACCAAGTCGGTGGACCGGCACGTCGGCCAGATCGAGCAATGCCAACGCACACCGGCGCTCATGGGCTCGAACAAACCGGAGCTGACCGCGCGTGACCGTTGCGGAGGCCGGGTGCGAGCCCTCGCCGTCGGTCGCTGCGATAATCTCGACCTCGGTGCCCCGTTGACGACACCATGTCATCAAGCCGGCAGCACCGAACACCTCGTCGTCAGGGTGAGGAGAAACCACCACGAGGCGTCGCGGCACGGCTGGTTCATTGCCAGCCCAGTGCGGATTCCACGACCTCACCATTTCAGTCGCTCCCCACCAAGCGATCCGTAGTGACTGGCGTCGCGGTCCGGGTGGAGTTGGCGGAGGTACACCATGAGGTTTGCAACCCGTCGGTGATGCTCTCCGTCGTGTGCCAGTGCTCCGGCGCCCAGAACTTCGACGACATCGGTCAGGGTGTGGCGACATGCCTCCTCGACCGACAGCCGCACGCTGGCCGCGACGCGCCGCCCAATGATGGGGTCATGCGGGCTGCGATCGATTTCGTGAGCGCCCATTTCGAGGCGGGCTCCGGCGGCCTCGAGCCGTGCTCGGCAACGGCCCCAGCGAACGGTATTGAAAACGTTCTCGTCGGCTCGTTGCGCGAGACGTTCCACGACGGCTATCGCCCCTCCGTACCAACAAGCCGCGACTCCGGCTCCACCGTGATGAAATCCGGGCCGGTTGACGTAGCTCTCAACCCCGCCGATGAGCGACGACTTTGCTACCGCGAGGTCGAAATGCAAGGTCTCGCTCCAGGTCTCGTCCATGCCGAGCGGAGACCATGAGCCGAGCTCGCGGGTGACTCCATCCGTGTTCGGTGCCAGAGCAAAGAGCAGTGCCCCATCGGGCCCCTGAGCGCTGACGAGGGCGCGGTCGATGTGCAGCGACCCGGAGCACCACGCCTTCTTTCCGGTCAGCTTCCACCCTCCATTAAGCGGTGTCGCAACGAGGTCGCCGGTGCCAGCCGCCCACACCCCCCACGTCGACGGTGGTTCGATCAGCTCTGTTCGATCGAATTCGCGAAGAATTGCCAGTGCGTCGACGTGACCTTCCACGAGGCGACCAAGGGCGAGATCGTTCGCAGCGAAGTCGATCAGCCCTCGCCACCTCGTCCACGTCTCGCCAGCCCCCGGATGCGGCAGACTGGCCAGGTCTGCCACAAGTCCATGCAGCAAATCGACAATTGGCGCGTCAGTAGTATCGCTTGAAATGGTGGAGGATCGAAACAATGTCTGAGGTCCTTCTTGATCGACGAACACCTGGAGAGGACACATTCGTGAGCTCGTCGATTTCGTACCCGCTTGTTTGGTCGTCTAACCAAGCGGTTTGCGCAAGTCACCCCTCGAATTTTGCAGATTTGCTGTGGTTGATCTGCGAATCATGGCCACCACGTCTCCCAGTGAGTCAAGATACGTTGACTCCGGTGTCGTGATCGAAAGAGCCGAAACCGTGGAGCTGGTGACTTCGGTGAACAACGCCAGCAACATGGCGAGCACGTCACCATCTGCCGTGCTCGCCCGCACCTTCGGTACCGGATCATGGGGATCTACGAGCAGATCGACGAACAGCTCGATTGCCTCGTCGAGCGCCACGGCGCATGATTCATCGCTCATGGCGTGAAGGTGCCCGAAAGTTCCACATTGTAGACATGGGCCGTCTAGGTATTTATTGGGCGGGGCCATGCACATATCATGCGTCGGACTCCCTCGGCTCCATCGAGGGCGGCAAGACAAGTCGTTCGCGTTGTCGCTCCTGTCGAACCGCGCTCACGATGACCTGCAACGCGCCCGATACCGGCACGGCCAACAGTGCCCCAAGAATGCCATAGAGCTCGGATGCGAGAAGCACGCTCAGAAGTATCCCCAGAGGATTGACTTGGAGGCGTCTCGCCATCATCCAGGGATAGATGACGCCATTTTCGAGTTGCTGATAAATGACAAAGAAAATCAGCGCGATGACTCCCGTCTGCGGGGAATGTACGAAGGCAGCCAAGACGCAGACCGCGGCCCCGATTGTGGCTCCGATCAGCGGGATCAGATCGGCAAAGGCGACCCAGAGAGCCAGGACTACGGGGCTGGGAACTCGCAGGATCACGAGGCAGGTGTACGCCGCGACGCCGGCGATCAGGCTGATCAGCAGGTTGCCGGTGACGTAACCGCTCACCGCCCCGGCCGCGTCTTGGGCGGTCCGTCTCATTGCGGCGCGTCGGCGGTGGGGAACGACGCTCTGTGCAGCTTGCCCGATGGCCGCCGACTGGCTGATGAAGAGGAAGGTCATGAGCGTTACCGTCACAAAAGCGATCAACGAGTTGACAATCACCTGGGCGGCCTGGAACGACGAGTCGCCAAGCCGCTGGGCGGCTTGGGTCAGTTCGGGTTCGCGATCTTTGACGAACGATTCGATACGAAGTTTTGTCACGATCTCGCCGAGCGGTCCACGTCCATTGGCCGCGTCGCGCACTGTTCCCGGTAGGTCCGTCAATATTTCGACGAGTTGTCGGCGCACCGGCATGACAAACAAGAGAACAATGCCAATCATGACAAAGAGACTGCAGAAGACGACGATTGCTGTCGCCAATCCTCGGCGTCCACCCACCCGATTCTGAACTCGTCGAACAAGTGGTTCTAAAACGATTGCGAAGAGCCCGGCAATGGCGATCAAGGTCAGAATTCGTGCCGTCGCTCGAATGAAGAGAACCAGAAAGAATGCAGCAGCTACAATAACGACCGTTGCGACGATCGTCCGCCATGGAACACTTGACCACGACCCTGCTGGCACATTCTCAGCGTTCGATTCGGTCGTCGCGTCGTCATCCCAGGTGCCGCTGACCCCGGGGATGTACAGCCGCTTGGGGTCGCTCGAAGGAGATTGGTCATGCACAGAGGGCTCCCAGCCGCGACCGTGGGCCAGCTCGGTCACAGGCGAACTCGGATCGCAAGGCGGCCATCATCGCTGAACCGTTCCCCCGACACCCTGATTCCATACGCAGCAGTGCCGCCCCGAGCGTGGACTCCCGGGACGGCACTGCTTTGTTGGGGGACTTGGAGGGTGGGGGACTTTGTCAGGCGGGGAGAAGGACCCCGTCGATGATGTGGACCGTGGCATTGGCCGTGGGGATGTCCATGCACACCGACTTCTTTCCGTTGACGGTCAGGCCGTCATCGTCATCGAAGGTCAAGTCGGCGCCGTTGACCGTGGTGGCCTTGCCCATCTTCATGAGATCGGCCGAGCTGAGCTTCTCGCCGGCGACCACGTGCAGGGTGAGGATCGAGGTCAGCATGGCCTTGTCGGCCAGCACAGCTTCGAGGTCGGCCGGCGGGATGGCGGCGAAGGCGTCGTTGGTCGGGGCGAAGATGGTGAACGGCCCTTCACCATTGAGGGTGTCGACCAGCCCAGCGGCCTTGACGGCGGTCACCAGAGTTGACAGCACGGGGTTGTTCGACGCAGCCGTGGCGGCCGGATCCTGGGCCATTCCGGCGAAGCTACCCGCACCATCGGCGGGGACCGACGAGCAGGCGGGACCGCTCGGGTTCAGCATCGCGGCAGGGGCAGGGGCAGCGGCCTTGGGCATCAGCACCGCGTCGATGATGTGAACCGTTGCGTTGGCGGTCATGACATCGGAACACACCACGTTGGCACCGTTGACGGTTGTGCCGTCGGCTCCGAAGGTGAGTTCCTCGCCGTTGACCGTTGCCGCCGTCTTGGCTGCACCGAGGTCGGCGGCGCTCATGCTGCTTCCGCCAACGACATGGAGCGTCAGGATCGAGGTCAGCAGTTCCTTGTCGGCCAATACGGCTTCGAGGTCGGCCGGCGGGATGGCGGCGAAGGCATCGTTGGTCGGGGCGAAGATGGTGAACGGACCCTCGCCGTTGAGGGTGTCAACCAATCCCGCGGCCTTGACCGCAGTCACCAGGGTAGAGAGCACCGGGTTGTTCGAGGCGGCGGTGGCCGCCGGGTCCTGGGCCATTCCGGCGAAGCTGCCGGCCCCGTCGGTGGGAACCGCCGAACATGCCGGGCCGAAGGCCATTGACTTCGACATGGCCTCGGTGGACTCGGGAGCGTCGGTGGCCTGCGGTGCGTCCGTGGGTGACGGAGTCGCCGGAGCGGCAGTTGCGGCGGGGGCCGGAGTCGTAGCGACCGTGTCGGATGTGTCGGATCCGCAGGCGGCGGCAACGATCGACAGCGCGGCGATCGCGGCGAGGCTTCGACGGGTGAGGGCGCCCTTGGCGGGTCGGGTACGGGATGAAGGGTTCACGGCTTGTCCTGTCGGTTCGGTTTCGGGGGGAGCTTCAAGGGATGAGCGGGTCACTGGACGATGACGATGATCTGGTGTTGCCCGGTGGCACCGCTCGGGAATGGTTCGGAACGTTCGGCCGTTTGGATTGGACCGTTTCGCTCAGTGGCCCGGACCACGATCGAATGGCTCCCCGGGGTGGCATCCCACGTGTACGACCACTGCCTCCAGGTGACGTCGTTGAGCTCATCGGCAAGCGTTGCTTCGACCCAGTCGCCTTCGTCGACGCTGATCTCGACGCGATCGATTCCCCGGGTCTGCGCCCACGCAACTCCGCCGATAGCGACCGGACCCGCAGCCACTTTGCTCAGGCCGCGGGGGGTGTCGATACGGCTCTGCACCTTGATGGGGGCATCGTCGGCCCATTCCCGTTCGACCCAGTACGCATCGAATCGATCGAACCGGGTGAGTTCGATCTCGGTCAGCCATTTCGTTGCCGAGACGTACCCGTAGAGCCCGGGGACGATGAGACGGGCCGGGAAACCATGCGCGACGGGGAGGAGTTCACCGTTCATCCCAATCGCAATCAACGCGTCTCGACCATCGAGTACCGCGGTTGGAAACCCGGCGGTGAAACCGTCGACGGATCGCCCGACGATCTGGTCGGCTTCGCCCGAGACGCCGACCTCTTCGAGCAAGCGATCGAGGCGCACGCCGAGCCAGCGAGCAGTCCCGGTCAGGATTCCCCCGACTTCGTTTGACACGCATGTCAGCGTGATGTCGGATTCAACCAATTCACGCTGAATCAACTCATCGAAGGTGAGCTCGATGGGCCGGTCGACCATACCGGTGACCGAGAGCCGCCACGAATCAACCGGGACCTGCGGAACGGTGATGGCCGTGTCGATCCGGTAGAAGGTCTTGTTCGGCGTGAAGAACGGGCTGACGCCGGGAATCGGGGCGCTGACACTCGCCGGTACTGGCGCAAGTGGTGACTTGGCCTTCGGCAGAACCAGCGACTTGCGCGACGCGCTGGCGCTTGATCGTGTGGCCAGGCGTCGACCCGTCCCGGCGACGACGACCGCGCCGGCTGCGGTAGCGCCCGCCACAACAAGAAATCGTCGTCGGCTGTTGGGCACCAGCGCCGCAATCGACGGGTGGGAATCGGTCGCGCTCGTCGGAGTGGCCGCACCGGGACGACTCGGCTGGTGAGTCCGATGGGCTTCACGGCGGAGCATGATCAGTAGACCCCCGGCGACCAGGGCACCGGCGATGCTCGGAACAATTGCGATCAATGGTGCGGCCCGCCGGGTCGACTGCGACGCGTACGCACCAGCGAATCCGAACAGCGAAATACCCACAAGGGCCCACCGCCAACGCGACGACAACGCCACGACGCCGACGATCGCGGCGTAGACGGCGAGGATCACGCTGATCCCAACCAGCAGGGCGATCTTGTCGTTGGTGCCGAACCAGTCGATCGCCATGTCCTTGACCTGACGTGGTACTCCGTCGACGACTCGATCGGCTACATCGACGACCGGCGACTGGAACGTGCGCGACGTCGCCGTGACCAGCTCGGCGAAGCCGAGTCCCCCGACGGCGGCGACAACCCCAGCCAGACACCCCCGACCGACCCTTGCGATCCGAACGCGCGAACCCGAATTAGTTTCCATGCGGTGGGTTCGTAGACGTGCGGGTGTCGGATTGGCGAGCGACGACGATCCGCGTGCCCGCCTCGAGATGGTGCAGGGTTAGCCCCAATACCGTTAAGTTAAGGTGATTTGGTGAGGA
>JANNNL010000354.1:0-2785 GCA_031398525.1 Actinomycetes bacterium
GCTGTCGGACTGGCCACGAACTCGGGCCGAATACTCGTCGGCTTCTTCCCGGCTGCGGCGCACGGCGTCTTCGGCCTCACGACGGATGCGAGCCGCATGTTCCTCGGCGCGACGAGTCGTGGCGGTTGCCTCATCCTCGGCCTGCTTGAGCATGTTCGCAGCGGCGTTGTCGGACTTCGCTCGAATCTCTTCGGCGGCCGTACGCACTGCGGCCATCACCCGCAATGACTCCTCGCCCAGGAAGGTGGCGACAGCGGCCTCGTCGACCACTGCGGGAGTGGTGATGGCAGGACGTGACTCGACCTCTGCGATACGCGTTGCGAGCGTGGAATTCTGTTCCCGCAAGCTGCTGATCTCTTCAACGACGGCGTACGCAAACGCCTGCACTTCGGCCGGATCGTACCCCCGACGCACCAGGCGGAACGTCTGGCCCGAGGGTGTCGAAACGACTTCGTCCTGTTCTTCCATTGCCTTCTCCTGTCCATGACTCGCTCTGAGGTCGACGGAGGTGAACCCAGCGAACTCCCGGAACTATATCTCACCTAGCGCGGTTCCCTCTCACCCCTTGCGCTCAAGAGGTCCACCGACCTATGACACTCGCCACGGTTCGTCGCGCATGCTGGCTACCTATCGATATCGAGTACCCACCCAATCAACTTTAGTAGTGGTTGGATCACCTTGCGTGCGCTTTTTGTGACATTCTTGCCACGGGAGACCCGTTCGGTCTGGAAAAGGTTCACCATCAGCGGATTGAATCTCACCAGAAGGGCTATAAACGGCAAACCTCGCCAATTGGCAATGAGCGTACTTTTGGAGACACGTGGGCAGCGACGGAAAAGCAGAAGATGTTCGGGGCTGGAGGATCGAGCATGATCCAGCCAATCCGGGCAGCGTGGTAGTGACCCCACCGACTCCATTGAAGGCACGCTCCGGTCGCCGAGTTGGCTACATTGCGGGTATCGCCGTCGTCGGAGCGGTAGCGGCCGGGCTCGCACTCTCAAGATCGGGCGGCGATGCACCACTCCAGGCCTCGTCGAGCGGCAGCAGTTCCGCGGCGGTTTCGACGACTGCGGTGTCGAGGACGATTGTGACGTCGATTCTGGCGACGGCCCCGTCCACCCCCGCGATCGCTGCCGCCACAACCCGCATGTCGACCATCCCCGCGACGACGGCCTCACCAACGACGACGGCCTCACCAACGACGACGGCCTCACCAACGACGACGACGCCGACCATTCCGACGACGACGCCGACCATTCCGACGACGGCGGCCACTCCTCCGACGACGGCGAATGCCGATGCGGGCAAGCTGCCGCTGAGCGTCGATCAGATCCTCGACTCCTTTACCGACCCGGTTCGATGGGCGGTGTATAAGGGTGGCCAGGTGTTCCTACGCGGTCGAGTGCCGTCCCAGGCGGTGGCCGATGAAGCTCGGGCCAAGGTCGTCGCCTTGCTCGGCGATGCAAACACAATCGTCGAGTACACCATCGACGCTGCGGCTCCCCTGCCCGACGACGCCCCGGTCTATGTAGAAGACACGATTCAGTTCGCCACGGGCCGTGCAACCATCGCGCCTCAGTTCCAGGGCCTGCTTGACATCGGCGTTGCCCTGCTGGCGACCAACCCGAACGTTCAGATTTACGTGCTCGGGCACACCGATTCGCGAGGTACACCCGAAGAGAATCTGCGACTCTCCCAAGACCGGGTGCAGGCCGTCGTCGACTACGTTGCGTCCAAGGGGGCCGACGTGTCTCGCGTCGTTTCGGTGCCTCGCGGCGAGTCAGAACCGGTTGCCGACGATTCCACTGCGGCCGGACAGCAGAGCAATCGTCGAGTCGAGTTCATCATCTCGGGCTTTCTCAAAGACTGATCAGACGTCCTCGCGTGCCGATCGGCAGGCATTCGACGCACCATTCGCACAGCCGGGTTGTGCGGCGCCGTAGAGTGCTGACATGTTCAAGCTCATGAGACGCTGGTGGAAGTACGCAACCGCCAAGCTCACCGGAAAGTTCAACGAAGCCGCTGACCCCAAGGTTCAGCTCGAGCAGGCCATCACCGAGGCCCGCGAGCAAGACCTTCGGCTACGCCAGCAGGCCGCCAACGTCATTGCCAATCAGAAGAAGGCCGAGATGGGCCTGAACTCGAAGATGGACGAATTGGGCAAGCTCAACGCCCAAACCCGTCAGGCGTTGATGATGGCCGAAGACGCAACGAAAAAGGGCGACGCGGCGGCGACCACCCGTTACAGCTCGGCCGCCGAGTCGCTCGCCGGCCGTCTCGTGCAGGTCGAGAAAGACATCGACAGTCAGAAGTCACTGGCTATGGCCGCGACCCAGGCATCCGATCAGGCCAAGGCCGCGGTCCGTCAGAACTCGATGCTACTTGAGCGCAAGATCGCCGAGAAGAGCAAGCTCCTCTCCCAACTCGATCAGGCCAAGATGCAAGAAGAGATGAACAAGGCGATGGCTCAGATGAACCAGACCCTCGGCGACGACGTCCCCACGTTCGACGAGATCAAGGGCAAGATCGAGGACCGCTACGCCAAGGCCTCGGCGATGTCGGAACTCAACAGCCAGACCGTCGATGCCAGCATCCTCGAGATCGAGCAGGCCACCGCCGACGTCGAGGCGCAGAGCCGCCTCTCGCAGCTGCGCAGCGAACTCGGACTCGACACGCCGACGGCGGCTCCGGCCGTCGCCGCCGAACCGACCCCCCAAGCCCAGCCCGGTCCGGCCTGATCAGCTACAAGATGACCAAGTCATCACGATGCACGAGCTCGTGAGCG
>JANNNL010000367.1:0-3795 GCA_031398525.1 Actinomycetes bacterium
GGCCGATGCCGCGGCGGGTGTCGACGACACGGGTTGGTGAGATCCCCACAAAAGTTGAAGGGCTGGTCGCGACGGCCGAGGTCACCGGGTCGGGAAGTCGGGCTTCACCGGTGCCATAGATGGAATCGGGACCCGCTGGACCCCGATCGACGACGAAGTGCTTCATCAGGGCGGCCAGCCCTTGGGCCGAGGTGGCCAGTCCCGAGGAGGCAACGACCGCGGCCATCCCGGCGGCCGCCGGTGACGCGGCCGACGTTCCGTTGAAGCAACTGCCCAAGGGCGAATAGATGCTGCTGGTGAAGCATGACGGAGCCGAGAGATCGGGTTTGCGGCGGCCGTCGTTGGTTGGGCCTTGCGAGCTGTAGTACGCGATCGATCCGGCCCGAGGGGGATCGATCGCCCCGACGGCGAGCACCGCCCGGTTCTTGCTGTCGACGATCGGACCGCCGGCGCTGCTGGACGGTTGGGAGTACTCGAGGTCGCCGCTGTACATCAGAATTTCGAGGATGTCGCCGACCGAGCCGCTGCCTTCGGCCCATTTCTTGACACGAATGGTCAAGGGGCCAGGCTCACAGCCCTCGATGCCATCGAGTTCGATCGGCGGTGCCCCCCGCTGCTGATCGGGTCCGGGAGTGGTAGCTGATGGATAGACCTGCTGGTCGCGAGCGTAAATGTAGAAGTCGTAGTCGGTGCGGGTCGCGGGTGGTCCCCAGTCATTCCATCGGGCACCGAGAACCGACAGACAGTCGCTCACCCCACCAAAGACGTTCATCGTCTCGTCACCGGGACCGAACTCGATCCAGCCATCGTTGTCGGCGTCGGTCGCAGTACCTCGCCAATAGCGCTGCGAGCCCTCGTTGCCCGCCGAATTGAACCAGGTGATGCCGCGGCTGGCGGCGAAGTCGACCAGTTCGTCGAGAGGGCCGGTGCCGTCTCCGGGGCCGTCGTATGACGAGCCGAGCGAGCGGTTGACGATGGTCACGCCATTGGCAACAAACCAGTTGACCAGGGCGTATGAGTCGCTGATCGTGGCGGCCTGGCCCAGGTAGATCTGAGCGTCGGGGGCCAGATCGTGGATGATCTCGGCGACGGCGTTGCCATGGCCGCTCTCTTGCGGGTCCCACACCGCGCAGGTAGCTCCATGGTCCAGACAGAAGGTTCCGGCGACGGCGGGAACCTCGCCGGTGACCTGCTGCGCATTCCACTTCGACTGGTTGAAGAAGTCGATAATCCCGACTTTTACCCCGGCGCCGGTGCGTCCAGCTTGATGCCAGGCGTCGGCCTTCATCACCGAGACCGCCTCGGTGGCCAGCGGCCCAGCCTGAACAACGGCATCGGTGACCGGTCGAACATTTACCTGGACCGGACGACGGACGAAGCTGACACCGGGCATCGATTGCAGGTCGATCAGGGCCGCGACCGGCACGCTGGCCTGGACGACTGCCCCGGGTGCGGTTCCAGTGACGATTCCACCGAGCTGCGTCACTTGTTCGGTAACGGCCGCTTCGACGTTCGTATGGAGAATCTCGACGTCGACGGACGCGTTCGCCTGTTGCGTGCGTCGGCCTGTCATCTGTGCGATTGCACTGCGTAGATAGGGGTCATTGACCGCGGTCAACGGTTTCGCTGACCGAACAACTGCGGGTTGAGCAGCCGAGGTCGAGGCCGCAGCCGGCACGCATACTCCGACGAGCAAGCATGCGAGAAGGGCTCTACGCATCGTGGAAATCTCCTTGTGTCGACCGCCCGTGGTCGCGAGGAACCCTACCTGTGGTGTTCGAATGGGCGGGCTAGGTAGATGAACCCTTTCCGGTTTCCTGATCCACGAGAATGTTCGTGCCCGCAATGCCTACTCGGCCAGTCCAACCGGCTGTCCGTCGATGATCTGGTCGAGGTATTCCGACATTCCGTAGCCGACGGCTCCGGCGTGTTCGCCCGCTTCCATCGTCCAGCGGGTCATGCCTTCGCTGATGCGGGTGGTCAGCCATGCACCGTCGGGAGTTTGGCGGCGGTTGCGGAGCGGGATGAGGTCCATCACCTCGCCGCTGAACGTCCATTCGCGGCCCGACTTCGACGACCGCAGCAGGCCGTGCACCTTCGCGTGGTAGCTCTCGTCGCCGGTGAACTCGGTGGAGACCTCGGCGTGGTCGCAGTAGTGCAGCTTGCCGGACTCCCACACGAAACCGCCGCGGGTGCCAGGACCGTCCTTCTTGGCCACGCGGCTGGCCATGAAGCCAAGGTCGCGATCGAAATTAGCCGTCAACCAGCGGTAATACCAGGGGGCCTGCCAATAGCGGGGACCCCAGGAGTGATCGCGCAAACCGCACCCGGCGATTTCCCATTCCTCGGCGCCGACGCGGATGGTGCCGTGGGCCTCGACGAGTTGCTCGTAGTGGCCCTTGGCAAACTCCTCGCCCGGGGTTTCGTGCGGGGTGTCGGGCTCGCCGCCGAACATCGACGAGCGACCCTGTCCGGTGAAGGTGAGCTGCACCTCGCACTCGGCGTAGGGATTGGTGGCGAACGCCTGTTTGGGATCGCTCATTTGCAACGGCTCATCGAGGACGACGACCTTGCCGCGGTAGTCGACGCGCAACTCCTCGAACGGGGTGACCATCGTCCAGGTCAGCCCGCCGGCGTCGAGGGCGTCGTTGTGGTCGATGCCGGGGCGTTTGAACATGAACGCAACCCTGCGTCGGCCCCCGTCGACGGGTGGCAGATACACGCAGATCGTCATCTCGGCGTAGCCCTCGTTCGCCCGATTGCCCATTCGGAACCAGCCACCGACCTGATTCGTCGGGTCGAAAGCGTTGATGTACATGCTCTCGTTGAAATTCGGCTCGGGGCCGAGTTCGTGCATGTATTCGTCGGACGGGTCGAGTCGAACTCCCATGGACCCGAGGGTATGTTGTCGCCTGGTTCGAGCCGTTAGCGGGCGCCGAAGCCGCCCCCGCCGAATCCTCCGCCGCCCCCGCTCGAAGAAAACCCACCGCCCGAACCGCTCTTGGATGGGGCAATGGCGGCGGCTGTTGCCGCGCCAACCGAAGAGGGAAACCGCTCACGGGAGCGAAACCGGCCCGGGCCGCCGGCTCCCGCGTACCAGACCCCGAAGCCCGGATCGGCGAGCAACGCGGGGAGGCGGGTCTCCAACCCGGCGAGCAGCTTGCCGGCGACTCCGAAGGTGACGGCGAACACCAAAAACCGCTCCCACAGAATCAGATGGCCGGCTGGGGCATCGCTGAGCTGGGAGAAGTCTTCGAGGAACTTCTTGAGTCCCTCGGCCTTGGCCGCCTCGTCGGCTCCGGTCTGCGTGCGGTTCTGCACCACGACGGCCCCGACGATGATCATCACGACGGCCGCGCCAACGGCGAGCCAGCCGAGCTTGGTGCCCAATACCATCGCCACGACCCCGACCACTGCGACCGGCGCGGCGACGGCGAGCACTGCCTTGATGGCGGCCCCGCTGTGGGGTGCGTTGTACTTCCGGTCGTCGAACTCGGCCTTCACCGCGGCGGTGAGGTCGTCGGCAAACGCCTTGGCGGCCGCGGGGTCCGCCTTGGCCCATTCGGTGATGTCATCGCTGGTGGTCATGGTGCGTCCGGCGAACAGCTTGTCGATCACCATCCGTTCGAACGGCCGAACCGGGTCCTTGGCGCGCTCAAGATCGGCCCCAGTGCGATGGAGAATGAACTCCTCGGTGTCAGGGCCGAACTTCTCCTCGCGACGCTCCTCGATCCGTAGAAACCCGCGTTGGGCGAGGTCGATGGTGGTGGAGCCGAGTATCGAGCCGAGGTCGAC
>JANNNL010000451.1:0-6725 GCA_031398525.1 Actinomycetes bacterium
CTTGAATAACGCATGGTTTCACGCTCGCGCCGCAGGTATTTATCAAACACCATGCAGATGTTGCGGACAAGCCCGCGAGCACTATGAGGCACAGGTCATTCGCGTCGATGGCCAGTTGCACTTGGAGATCGGCTTTCACGCCGAGTACCCCAAGGCGGCCGAGAACGAGCGGCTTCTGCTCAGGTTGGTCGCCGAGGAGCGGATCTGGCGACCCGGGCTGGGCGACGAAGCGGTGGCGGGCGACTTCATTGGACGCGCCGGTTGGCAGCGGATCTCCGAGCTCTGGCCCACACCCGACGCCGACGTGATCGACGAAGCGATCGAGGTAGCTGCCCGCCTCGCCGACTACGTGATCACCCTCGAACCCGTCCGCCGCCAGCGCGGATAGATCGCGGGCGACGCGAGGCGACGTTTCGCCAACACCTCCCGGGACGTGGGCCGCGACTTCCAGGTCATCGCCGGATGCGGATCAGTTGGGCGTCGGAATCTTGTGGATCTCGTCGCCGGTGGTGATCGTGCCGGCGACTACTACCTTCGCGCAGATGCCGCGGAGTCGCTCGGTGCTGCCGACCTTGCCGTTGATCCAGCGGTGGGCGGCGAGCCCGAAGCGGCGAGTGAACTTGGCGCACCCCGTGTGGGGCTTGGCCGTCACCTCGATCACCGCCGTGCCGATTTGTAGGCGGGTGCCTGTCGGCAGATTCTCCCGAGACAGGTCGAAGTTGACGAACAACTGGTCCCCGGCTAGCGCCATCCGCTCCTCGCCCCCCGCCACCAGGCGGGCGCACCGCGAGTTCATCAGGTTCAGTTGAGCGTCGATCTCGGCGGCCCCGTCGAGACTCGATCGGCTCCCACGGGTGAGCCAGTTGTCGCCGACAAGCCCGACGGCGAGGTCGAGTTCTGCGTGCTCGACGACCTCGCGCTCCTGCGGGGCGGGGCGGCGAACGATCAGATCGAGCCGACCTCCGTCGGCGGGAGACCGGCGGACCTCGGCCAACCATGCATCCGGATCGGGAGTCGGGTGCGCCTCGGGCTCGGTCATCCAGTACCGGGTCATCAACTCGTGACTCCAGGCCGGTTGCCGCACGTCGCCGCGCGGCGCGAACTCGGCCATGAACGGCTTGATGTCGAGCACCGGCGTGCCATCGATCGCGTCGAGACCGCGCACCTCGATCAGCCCCCCGGGGCGAACGGCCATCAGTTCGCAGACGGTCGTTCCGATCCGATTCGGTCGATCCTTGGCCCGCTGGGCGAGGATACCGATCTTCGGCCAGTCCTCGTTTCCTCGCGGGTGTCGGCTGCCACGCTCGACAGCAGCGGGCGCGACACGGTCGAACACGAAAACCACTTCGACATGCGAGAAGGAACGCAACCCATCGGTCGCGTCCGCACCGAGCAGGGTGAGATCCAGCTCGATGGAACTGTTCACCCGGTCCCAATCATCATCGAGCGGCTCGACACGTTCATTATGGACGACACCAATAGGGACCATTTCAAAAGGCACGTACCCAGTCTCGCGGCTGTCGCCGCCGACGTCAGAGGAATTGTCTGAGATGCCGGCGTAAACGAACTCGATCGAGCGAAGCATGGCCAGTGACTGCGGTTGTGCTTCGCCCGCATCGGGCCTCGACCTGCAACGGTACTCCGAGGAGGTCGTCGGAGAGTCAGAAGCGCAGGACGGGCTTGATCACTTGCCCGCTCGCGCTGGCGGCCTCGGCGTCGTTCACGTCGTTGATCGAAAACTCGGTGATCAGCTCGTGGAACGGGAACGCGCCATCGGCGTTGAGCTGGGCGAGTTTCGGGATGAACTCCGACGGGGTCGAGTCGCCCTCCATCACGCCGGTGATGGTCCGGCCGCTGATCATGGAGATGAAGTCGACCGTGAGGTCGCCGAAACCGACCCCGGCCAGGGCGATGGTGCCGATGTTGTTCAGCGCGGCGTGACTGGCGCGCACGATGGTCGCATTGCCGGTCGTGTCGAACGCGTAGTCGCTTCCGCCGCCGGTGATCGCCTGAATCTGGGCGGTAATCTCGGCAGGCGAGCCCGACACTGTGTGGGTCGCGCCGAAGTGAGACGCCAGGTCCAGGCGGTTGGCGTGACGGTCGACGGCGATGATCGTGGCCGCGCCGACCACCTTGCCCGCCATCACCGCGCTGAGCCCGAGCGCACCCGCGCCGGTGACCACCAGGCTCGATCCGGCTTCGACCTTGAGGGTGTTCATCACCGCGCCGGCGCCGGTCTGGATGCCGCAACCGAGCGGACCAAGCCGGTTGAGGTCGAAGCGCTTGTCGATCTTCACGACCGAGTTCTGGGCAACGATTGTGTGCGAGGCGAACGACGACTGCCCGAAGTAGTGCGACCCGACCCGGTTGCCGTCGGCATCGGTGAAGGCCGAGGTGCCGTCGAGACGGCCGCCCGACATGTTGTGCGCGCCGAAGTTGAAGCAGTACGGCAGCCGACCCCGGTTGCACGCCGGGCAATCGCCGCAGTTGTTGAACGACAACACGACGTGGTCGCCGGGCACCACCGAGGTGACGTCGGCCCCAACGGCCTCGACGACACCCGAACCCTCGTGCCCGTAGACCTGCGGGCCACCGAAGAACTCCGGCGGGAGTTCGCGGCTGAGCAGGTCGGTGTGGCACATTCCGGCGGCAACCACCCGCACGAGCACCTCGTTGGCGTTCAGCTCGCCGACTTCCAACTCCTCAACGGAGAACGGGGCATGTCCGGCCCGGAGAACCGCAGCGGTGACCTTCATGGTGACTCCTCGTGTAATTGCGCCACTGCATCATGCGTCAGTTTGCAACCCCATCCCGAGTCGACGCCCCGGCCATGCCATTTCTGCAATGCTCCGATGCTCGAGTCGGACACGCCCGCGGTCAGCCTCCGTGTTTGAGGAGCCAGGCCATTGCTCGAACTCGATGAGCGTGCGATCGCGCCAGAATCCGAAGACGGCGACGTGGACGCCACGAACCTTCAACGGGTTCGCTTGGATACCTTCGCCGTAGACCTCGGCCTGCAGCGCCTCACCGGGCGCGACCATGTCGGCGAGTCGGTGCACGCGGACGGCGTCCCAGTAGAGATTGACACCGTCACGGATCTCCCAGTTCCGGCCGGCAACAATCAGCCGTCCGTCGAGGTCACGGGCAACGGTCATCGATGTGCCGTCGATCTTCTCGGTCGGCACCCAGGTTGTGGCGGTTCGCAACGCTTCGAATGCCTCGTCACCAAGATTCTGCACGCGCTCGGCGTCGGTCTTGCCGGCCAGATGGGTCGGGAACGTCCCGGCGAAGTCACCCTGTCCACCGGCCGGCAACGGGGGTTCCCACTTCACAATGCCAAGGGCCGCAGTGACGTCGTCGCCCAGTTCGACGACATCACCGATCAGACCGCTGACCTCGGCGACCGGCAGCACGAGCCCCTGAGAGACAACCCCGCGCAGCTTGGCGGTCCGCAGTGCGTGGCCCTTGATCTCCGCACCGTCGAACAGCATCGTGCGCACACCGCGCGGCGCGAGGAAAGCGAACGGCGACTGCTCATCGACGGGGAGGAACGAGTCGATCTCGAGGTAGACGCACCGATCGCCCGGCTGGAACTGCCCTTTGCGGACCACCACCGTCCAGCCGCGGACCATGGCGCGTCCAACTAGTGTCGATTTCAACACATTCGGGATGTTGATGCTATTGTGTTGAAATGAACACAACCCAGCGGTTCAGTGTTCGTAGCCCCCGGGACTTGGCTCGAACGATCACCGAGGCCCGACTGCTCCGCAACTTGACGCAGGGCGAGCTCGCAGCGGCAACCGGAATCGACCGGACCTACATATCGCGCCTGGAGAACGGACTCGACTCCACGCAGCTGGAGCGGGCCTTTCGGATCTTCCGTGAACTCGGCGTGCAGATCGACGCCCGTATCGACGTCGATACTGATGAGTGAGCCATGAGTAAGCCGCGGCTTGCCGTATGGCTGCACGGCATCCGGGTCGCCGACATTGAGGCACGTGGATTCGCCGATCTCCGGTTGCGCCATACCGCGGCGGCCCTTGATCGCTGGCCCGTCAACACCCCGCTGATCTCGTGTTCGCTGCGCGTGAGTCGCACCTGGCAACCAGCCTCGCCCTACCTGCGCGGGCTGTTGCCTGAAGGACGGCATCTGGCCGCCGCCGCGCAGGCCGCGAACCTGGCAACAAGCGACACCTACGGCTTGCTGTTGCGTTATGGCCGAGACGTGGCCGGCGCGCTGGTCATCACCCGTCACGACGATGAGCCGGATGTGAACCGGTGGGGGATCGAGCCCTATGACGACGAGTCGCTGGCCCGAGCCGTCGGAGCACTCGACGATGGCGGCGAAATCGTTCATCCCGACAGTGAGCTCTCGATCGCCGGGCTGCAGAACAAGCTCCTGCTCGTCGCCACGGCTGACGGCTGGGCTCGACCAACCGGTGGACGTCCTTCCACCCACATCCTCAAACTCGACGACGCTCTGCGCCCGGGACTGATCGACGCCGAACACCACGCGTTGCTACTTGCTGGCCTACTGGGAATCAGCGCGAGCGACCCACAGTTGATCGACGTTCGTGGCCGCCGGTGCCTCATCGTGCGCCGCTTCGACCGGTTCGTTTCCGACGGTCGGGTTGGGCGGGTTCACCAGGAGGATGCGTGCCAGGCCCTCGGCATCCCGCATGAACGCCACGACGGGCGGGGGAAGTACGAGTCGGCGGGCGGGCCCAGCTTTCGTTCGATCGCCGAGCTGCTCGAATCCGACGCCCGGCGGCCCACCGAACAACTTGTCGCCCTCGCAAAGCTGATGACGCTCACGGCCGCGATCGGCAATGCCGACGGTCACGGTAAGAACGTCGCTCTGCTGCACCACGCCGATGGCTACATTGAACTCGCGCCGGCGTACGACACCGTCCCGACGATGTTGTGGCCGCAGCTTCGCACTCGGCTCGGCATGTCCATCGGCGGCATTGCCGACATCACGCACGTGAGCCGAGACGCGTTGATCAACGAAGCCCGAGAGTGGCACCTGAACCCGCCGGTCGCGGCCGAGACGGTCGACCAGACGCTTGAACAGCTCGGCTCGATCTCGATCGACCACCCGGAACTGGCCAATCTCGTCCGCACCAATCTCGCTCGAATCCGCCGCCCAACCGACTGAGGTTCGGCTGGTCGACGCCCAACACACACCACCGTGCCGGGGCAGACGCGTAGTTCTCAGGGCGACGTTGCCGCCACGTCCGTCGGCGAGGGAGCCTCAGCAGTTTCACTCGACGCCCGTTCGAGTTCGGCGAGAGCCTGGTCAAGCGGCGTCTCGGTGATCCACCTCGACCAGGTGGAGTCGTCCACCGGGCCGAAATCCAGCAACAGGTCGTTGAACGCCTCGGCTGACAGCCCGGAACTGGCGATCACCACCAGGTCGTCACCGACCGCAATCGCGCCGAACACTTCGACGCGGGCAGAGCCGTCATCTTCGACCGGAGGAGGAAAGGAGCCAAGAATTCCCGAACCGCCGAGGATACTGAGCGCTCCGTTGACCGCTCCCTCGATGTTGGTGAACGCCTCGATCAGCGCCAGGCCAGCCGCTTGACCCCGAAGTACGCCTACCACGAACGATGCTTGTTGACTCGGGGTCGCGGCGACTCGGTAGCCGACGACTTCATCGAACGGGATGTGTGAGGAAACTTGGGGACTGGGCAGTCGCGAACCACGGCTTGACATCGCCGCGATAGGCGAGCACTGACGCGCTCTCGGGAGTCGGCACCAGGTACCCCTCGGCGTCGAGGCTCGTCAGCGACACGATTTTCGCAACAGTCACATCGGGTGCCGTCCCCCACAGCGTCACGTTGAACTCGCCTTCGACCCAGTTGGCAACGCTCACTGACTTCCCGTTGGACGGCGAAGTCGAGAGATTGACCGTACGACCACCGATGAGCTCAGCCCGGCTCGCAGGATCAGTCCCCACCACCGACTCGGCGGATGTGACTAGACCAATGACGCGCCCGTGTTCGGTGTCGAGCACCGTGAGCCTGCTCCCCCAGTCGGTGTCACCAGCGTCGCGCTGCGTCGGGCCGGTTGGCGACCGCTCGACGGACGAAGGCCATCGGGTCGTCGTAGTGCGCGACACGATCCCAATGCCGATGCGCCTGCATGAACGCGTCTTGGGTGATGTCCTCGGCCGTCGAGCGATCACCGTTCAGCGAATAGGCCAGGCCCAACGTGCGCCGGTAGTTCCGTTCGTAGACCTCGCCGAACTCCAGCGTGAGTCCGACGACGACGGCAGGCCGATCGTTCATGCGTGCGTGCCTCCACGGCAGGTCAGACGCAGCACCGCCCGGTTGGGTTGACAAGCCGCCGACGGAAATCACCACGTTCAACCGGCTGCTCAGAGGTCGACGTGACCGGTGATGCACGACACCGTGTTCCCCGCGACCCAGATGTCGTCGCCGATCTGCTCGATGTAGATCCGTCCGTTGCGGCCCAGGGCCGTGCCCTGACGGGCGACGTAGGGCGATGTGGCGTGGCCGGTGCGCAACAGCCACTGGGCGATCGAGGCGTTGAGGCTGCCGGTCACCGGGTCTTCGAACACCACGCCATCGGGTGATGGGAACAGGCCGCGAACCTCGAAGTCCACCACGCCACCAGGCTCATACGCTCCGATCATCCCCAGCTTCAAGCGCCCGGTGGGCCGGGGGCGAGCAGCGAGGACCGCCTCGGCCGATTCGAGC
>JANNNL010000361.1:0-6582 GCA_031398525.1 Actinomycetes bacterium
TGGGCCATCAGCCGGGCATGACGCTGCAGGACGAGTTCGACAAACTCCTCGCCGGTGGACGCCACCGCGTTGCTGAGCGCGTCGGTGGCCAGGGCGTAGGTCGACAGCACGTCGTCGGTGTCGTGGGCGCGGTGTTCGGGCCGATGCCCGCGCATCACGATGTCGGCCGCCTCGAACAGCTCGAACGTGGTGCCCTCGATGTAGTTCGAGAAGTACGCCTCGAAGAAGGTGAGCGTCGGCGTCGGATGGGCCGGGTGTTCCACCGTGGGACTTGCCGCCAACTCCTCCGCGGCCCGGTCGAACAGGGCGATGCGGCTCCAGTCGACCGGACGGCCACGCTGGCGCGAGGTCAACGCTTCCGACGCCGACGCGACATCGGGTCGAGTTCCCATCGCCGCCCCGAGGAGGGCGTCGGCGCGAGTCGCGTCGACCCCCGCGCCGGCGTGGTCGGCAATCTGCTCCATCGCATGACGGACGTTGCCCAACCGCCCCTCGGCGATCGAGGCGAGATGGTCGACGGCGGTGGCCAACTCGTGGTCATCGAACGTGCGACGGCCTGCGCCACGATCACGCGAGTGGCGGGTGTTATCGAGGATCCATCGTTGCGGCGACGCAGCCCACAGCCCATCGGTGATCGGGACGTCGCCGTCGATCGGTCCCGGACCGAGCCGCGGTTCGACCGTCAGGCCCGGCAGGATCAACGGCCGACGCCGGGTCGGGTGCGACACGTAGAGCCGCCCGGCCTGCGGTCGAGGGTCGGGACCCGAGCGATCGGTGATCACGGCACCCGGGATCTCCCGGGCGACGATCGCCCGCCAATGCCTCGTGACGGCCGTGATAGCGTCGCGCTCGTTGCCCCGAGCGAAGACGCCGGGGGCCAACCGAACCGCCTCGCCCCGCTTCACCAGGCGCATGGCAAGCTGACTGCCGGCCTTGTCCTCGGCAAAGAACACTTCGGGCGTTGCGTGAGTGCTTATCGCGCAAAAAATACCTCATCCTGAGGATTCCTGCGCGTTAGGAAGCACCCTGCTCACCTCCGCGCCCGACGAGCGCCCGCACGTGGCCTTTCGGCCGTTGGGCTGTTGGGTCGATGGGCGACACCAAGGCTGATCTCAAGCCCTTGACCACGAGCTAGCGTCGGTGATGTGGACGAGGGTTTCGTTCGGCTCAGGTCCAGGGTGCGCCGGCTGGCCATGGTCGTGATTCCGGCGGTCCTGATGGTCCCGGCGCTGAGTGGTCACGATTCGTTTCCCATCTCCAGCTATCCGATGTACGCCTTCCGGCGGGCGAACACCGACCGGTTCCAGGCCGTTCTTGGAGAGGATTCCGCGGGCGTCATCCGGCCGCTGCCGATGGGACTGGTCGCCGATACGAACGACACGCTGATCGCCGAGTCCCTCATCGCTCAGGCCATCCGCAACGGGTCGGCGATGCGGTTGTGCGAGCGGGTCGCGGCTCATGTCGGTGCCGAGATCGACCGAGTGCTGGTCGTCGAAGAGATCCATGACGTCGTCGATCGGCTCCGCGGATTTGCATCGCTTCAGCAGCGGATCGTCCACGCCACCTGCGCCGTTGCTCCGTAGGGCTGCTCGTCAAATGACCGCCGGCCGCTTGTTTCCTACCGCACCGCCGGCGCGGTTGGCCGTACTGCGCATCCTGGTCGGCACGTTCGCCGTCGCCTATCTGCTGATCAACGCCCGAGGCTTCCTGTCGCTCGCCGACGCCGACCCCCCGCGTTTCGATCCGGTTGGCGTATTGAGCCCCATGACCAGACCTGTGGCCGATGCGGCACTGGTGAGCGCCTATGCCGTCGCGGTGATCGCCGGGCTCGTCTTCACCATCGGCATGTGGTTCCGGGTATCCGGACCGCTGTTCGCCGTACTGCTCTTCGCGCTGTGCACCTATCGCAGTTCATGGGGGCAGATCCTCTGGCTCGAGAACGTGATGGTGATGCACGTCGCGATCGTCGGATGCTCGCGAGCAGCCGACGCCCTGCGCTGGTCACCACGGGGCCACTCGGCCCCCCGGAGCCGCCCGTCGTCGGAGGCCTACGGGGTTCCGGTTCGGTTGGCGGCGCTCGTCACGGTTGCGACGTATGTGCTGGCTGCGGTAGCGAAGTTCCGCCTCGGCGGCCTGGCCTGGGTGACGAGCGATTCGCTGCGCAACCATGTCGCCGCGACCGCGGTGCGCGCCCAACTCCTGAACGTTCCCGCGTCCCCGGTCGGGCGTTGGCTCGTCGGACAAGGATGGTTGTTCCCCCCGATGGCTGCCGCCTCGGTCCTCCTCGAGATCGCCTCGCCGCTCGCCCTCATCGGCGGAAGGCTGCGCAACGCGTGGGTCGCGCTGGCCTGGCTGATGCACGTCGCGATCGCCGCCCTCATGTTCGTCGTGTTCCCGTATCCGCTCTTTCTCGTCGCCTTCGCCCCGCTCTACGACAACGAGCATCTGGTGACCGCGTGGAACCGACGCCGCAACCGGCGACTCTCCGACTGATCGCAAAGGTCCGGCGACCTGATCTCCTGGACCACCACCGGAGCGACCGCCGAACCCGTCGGCAAATCGACACGGCGACCTCATCTATTGCTCAATCGGACGTGGGGATTCTGCGGCGACAACGGAGCATCAGCCGGATGGCTGCGATCGGGAGCGGGGGACGTCCGGAGGTATTGGGTTGCCTTTTGACCCCGGCCGCCGGTGCTCTCGATCAGGCCAGCTTCGGTGAGCTTGATCAATTGCTTGCGGACGGGCGCTGGACGATCGCGGCAACTTCATCCGTACGCATCCCAGCAGCCTAATGCTCCCTAATGCTCCACTTTGACGAGGAGTTTGCCGAGGTTGCCGCCGTTGAACATGAACTGGAGGGCTTCGGGGTAGCGGTCGATGCCTTCGAGGATCTCTTCGGGCAGGATGATCGACCCGTCGGCGAGCCACTCGGCGAGTTCGGCCTTGGCGGGGGCGATGCTCTCGGGGAAGTGGAAGTAGGCGAAGCCCTCCATGCATGACTGGCGCTCAGCCAACCGGAGGTAGAGCGACGGCCCGGTCACGTGGTCCATGTCGTCATACTGCGAGACGGCCCCGCAGATCACGACCCTCGCTCGCAACGCCAGATTGTCGAGCACGGCGTCGAGAACCGGCCCACCGACGTTGTCGAAGAACACGTTCACCCCGTCGGGAGCGAGCACTCGCAGGCGCTGATTGACGTCCTCGTCCTTGTAGTCGATCGCGGCGTCGAACCCGAGGGTCTCGGTCAGGTACGCCACCTTGCGGGCACCTCCGGCGATACCGATGACGTGGGCCCCATCGCGTTTGGCGATCTGCCCGACGATCGAGCCGACGGCACCCGCGGCCGCCGACACCACGAACACGTCACCAGGCTGTGGCTTGGCCACGCGCCGCATACCGATCCACGCCGTCACGCCGGTTGCCGCGCCCAAGATCCCGAGATGGGCGCTCAGCGGCCCGAGCGAATCATCGATCTTCTCGATCGCCCTCGGCGAGACCGTCGCAATGGTCTGCGCACTGAGATGCCCCCGGACCGCGTCGCCCACATTCCAACCCGCCGCGGTCGATTCGATCACGCGACCGACGCCGCTGGCGTGGATCACCTGCCCGAGTGCCACCTGCTGATGGAAGCCTTCGCCCCGCAACATCGTGCGGGTGCCCGCGTCGACCGAGATGTACTCGACGCCAACCCGAACCCGGTCGGCGTCGAGCGCACCGAGTTCCTCGACCTCGATCGAAAAACAGTCCGGGGTCGCTCCCCCAACCGGTCGACGGGCAAGCACGATGCGAGTGTTGGTCTGTCCCATGGCGACCAGTGCTACACCCTCTACTCCGGCAACCCGCAGTCGTCCGCCGAGGGCCGACACCGAGCTGACCGTGCGGAACACCGACGTCACGTTCCGTCCCACCACCTGAGCACTCGCAGGGCACGCAAAGTGTTCCAGCGACTCGGCGTGCCGACGCCGTCCTCAAGATCGAAGTGGACCTGACCCGGGTGGACCCGTTCGAGCAACCACCGTCCGTCTTGCTGTCGCTTCGAGCGCACCACCTCGACCGCTTCGGCCATCCGGGGATCCCGCGCCGCACTCGTCCAACGGAAGTAGTCCAGGGCGCGCAGCACGTCGTAGTGCCAGTAGTACGGAAAGGCGAACTCGAGATCCGCCGACTTCACCACTTCCCCGGTGCTCTGACGTCGGAACAAACCTCGCTCCAGCAGATACTTCTCACCCCGCCGGCGAGCACTACGAACCGCCGCCGACCCTCCGGTTGAGCGCTCGCCATCGTCGACGCCAACTACGACCTGCTGTGGGACGCGAAAAGCTGCCGACGGTTGGTGCGATCGAGTTGCAGCAACCGCCGACTGGGTACCCCAACGAGCGTCCTGCCGTTGATGAAGACGGCCTACAAGGGTCGCTTGGGCCAAGCCTTGGTGCTGATGGCCGGCTACGACGACGAAGGCTCGATCACCCCCGACATCGATGCGATCATGGCCGAGAGTCGCCCCCGCCGATGCCAGCGCGGTCGTGACCACGGTAACTGCGGTGAACCCTGCGCGGAGGGGTTCCTGACGATGTACCCCGGCCCGTGTAGCACGGCGCCTCCCGAAGCGTCGACGATCAACTACGCCGCAGTGTCGCCCGGATCGAAGGGGTTCTTGTCGGTCGCTGCCTGCGGCACAACCACCGGCACGTCGATCCTCAATACCTCGCCCGGCGAGCCCACCGCCAACGCGGCAGTCGCCGCGCCCAACCCGAACGGCAGCGTGTGCTTCACGCCGTCGTTGAGCACCCACATCATCGCCGACATCAGCGGCTTCTTCGTCAGCGACTGAGCGGGGCTCGCGTGGAAGCGGTTGTGGAAGCGCGCACTCGACCCGGCCAGACTGCATGGATGAGCGGCATCGATGCCCATCCGACGCTTATCGACGCCGGCCTCACCAGCGGATCACCGGGCCAGTGTCTGGTGTGGCAGTTGGCCGTGCCGATGTGGGCAATCAGTTCGTCGATTGTCGGGGGCGGACTCGGCCCGGTGTCGTGGGTGATCAACATGACCGTCGATTCCGACTACGCCCGACTCGACCCGGCCGCCCATCTCGATGATGTCGCAACGCGGTTGGGGCTGGTCGAGCGCGGGGTGGGGTTGATGACGGCCGTCGACGTCACGTCGCGGACCACCGCCTTTTGCGAGAGCGCCGTGGTGACCGCGACGGTCGGCGTCCGCAGGCCGGTGTGGGCCGCCGACTCGAACCGCCGATCGGAACCCGGGCCCTCGGGCCCGGGAACGATCAACCTGGTCGCTTTCGTTCCGGAACGTCTCTCGGATGCTGCCCTGGTCAACGCTGTCGCCACGATCACCGAAGCCAAAGTCCAAGCGCTGCTCGACCATCACATCGACGGGTCCGGCACCGCGAGCGACGCCGTCTGCGTCCTGTGCCCGGCGGACGGCGACCCCGACCCGTTCGGCGGGCCTCGATCGGTCTGGGGTGGGCGGCTCGCCCAGGCCACCTACGACGCGACCTCCACCGGCATCGCCAAGCAGCGCTTGTGATATCGATCCCACCGCCCGGCTCCCATGGCGGCGACGCGCAGCTCATTGCCCGCGCCCTGGGGGTTGACCCGGCGACGATGATCGACTTATCGGCGAGTATGAACCCGTTCGCGCCCGATGTCGCCGCGCTGATCGTCGAGATTCTCGACCGCGACCCAGGAACTCTCGGCCGGTACCCGAACCCGACGGCGGCCACGGGGGCATTGGCCGCCGCGATCGGCGTCGAACCCGACCTGGTGGTCTTGACCAACGGGGGCTCCGAAGCGATCGCCCTTGTGGCCGCCGAGACCCAGGTTGGCCGCGTGATCGAACCGGAGTTCTCGCTCTACCGCCGCCACCTGATCGTCGACCCGGACGCTCCCCGGTGGCGATCGAACCCGTCGAATCCGCTCGGTGCGCTCGCCGTCGAATTCGACGGGGCCGGAGTGTGGGACGAAGCGTTCTACCCGCTGGCCACCGGTACGTGGACCCGCGGCGACAACACCGCATGGCGGCTCGGATCACTCACGAAGCTCTGGAATTGCCCCGGTCTGCGTCTCGGATACGTCATCGCTCCCGATGCGGCGGCGGCCGACCGAATTCGACACCGCCAACCACAGTGGGCCGTCAACTCCCTGGCGCTCGCCGTTCTCCCCGAGCTGCTTGCTCGCACCGATCTGCCCGGCTGGCACGCCCAGATCGGCGATCTGCGCGCCGAATTCGCGACGGCCCTGGAAACGCTCGGCTACTGCGTGCGTCCGACCGCGGCCAACTGGGTCCTCGTCGATCACCCGGATCTTCGCAGCCTCCTGGCTCGGCAGCGGGTCGTCGTTCGCGACTGCACCTCGTTCGGACTACCCGGCCTGCACCGGGTGGCGCTGTCTCATCCCGACGACTTCGACCGGGTCATCGCCGCGTTCGCCGCGGCGAGGAGTGCATGACCGCCGTACCGGCGATCGTCGGCGTCACCCACGACCAGTGGTTGGGGGAGCCACCGGTCGCGTGGCATACCCTTTCCCGCAACCGGAGCCAGATGACACGCAAAGAGCGCCC
>JANNNL010000517.1:0-7669 GCA_031398525.1 Actinomycetes bacterium
GCCGTGTTTGGCGATCGACCGGGTGCGGTTCGTCGGTGAGATGATCGCCGTCGTCGTTGCCAACACCCGCTACCAGGCCGCCGACGCGGCCGCGGCGATCGAGGTCGAGTACGCCACGCTGCCCGTCGTCGCCACCCTCGAACAGGCAATGGCCGGGGCCGAGGCGATCTGGCCGGCGATGGGCGGCAACGCCGTCCCGCTCGTGCCGATTGACGACGAGGGCGCTGAGGCCGCGCTCACCGGATGTACCCACCGGTTCACGCTGCAACTGCGCAACACCCGCTGCGCGCCCGTCCCGATGGAAACCGGTGCCTACCTGGCCGATTGGGGCCCGGCCGGGTTGACCATGTGGCTCAGCACCCAGGGCGCCCACGCCGTGCGCAATACCGTCGCCGCCACGTTTGGGCTCGGTCATCACGAGTGCCGCATCGTCACCCCCGAGGTCGGTGGCGGGTTCGGGGCGAAGGTGCCGTGGTACCCCGAGCACTTCCTGATTCCGCTGATGTCGAAGCTCACCGGACGGCCGGTGAAGTACTCCGAGACCCGCACCGAGAACATGATGGCGATGGTCCACGGTCGCGACCAGATCGAACAGATCGAGGTCGGCTGCGACGACGATGGCAAGGTCCACGTCCTGAAGGTGCAGATCAACTCGAACGTCGGCTCGTATGCCGACCCGACCGGGTTCGGCCTGGCGATGCTCACCTCGTGGATGTCGGGTGGCATCTACGACATCGGCCAGATCTATGCCGGGATCACCGACTGGTTCACCAACCAGATGTCGCTCGCCGCCTACCGCGGGGCGGGACGGCCCGAATCGTCGTTCCTGATCGAGCGGACGATGGATCTGATCGCCGATGAACTGGGCCTCGACCCCCTCGCCGTGCGCCGCCGCAACATGCTGCAGGCTGACCAGTTCCCGTTCGCCGTCGCCCACACCGGCGGGTTCGTCAACTACGACAGCGGCGACTACCCCAAGCAGCTCGACAAGCTGATGACCCTCATCGACATCTCTGCTTTGCAGGCCGATCAGGCCGCCCGGCTGGCCGATCCCACCGCCAAGCTGCTCGGCATCGGCTTCTCGACCTGGTTGGAGATCGCCGGGTTCGGGCCGCGCGGTTCACTGGAAGGCTTCGGCCACCTCGGCTCGTGGGAGTCGGCCCGTCTGCGGGTGTTGCCCGACGGTTCGTGCCACATCACCACCGGCATCTCACCCCACGGTCAGGGCACCTACACGATGCTGTCGCAGATCGCCTCCGACGTCACCGGCATCGACTTCGACAAGATCACCGTCTTCCACGGCGATACCGACGTCGTCCCTCAGGGCATCGGCACGATGGGGTCACGGGCCACCCCGGTCGCCGGGTCGGCCGTATGGACCTCGGCCCAGGTCATCGTCGACCGTGCCCGCAAGATCGCCGCCCACATGCTCGAAGCCGCCGATGAGGACATCGTCTTGGTCGACGGCGCGTTCCAGGTCGCCGGGTCACCCGACCGAACCAAAACGTGGGCCGAGATCGGTACCGCCGGGTTCCAAGGCGCATCGCTCCCCGAGGGCATGAAGATCGGGGCACTCGAAGAACTGACCCACTTCGAACCGTCGAACTTCACCTTCCCCAGCGGCGCGTACTGCGCGATCGTCGAGATCGACCGTGAGACCGGTGAGGTGGTCGTGCAGCGCTTCGTTGCCGTCGACGACTGCGGTGTGATCATCAACCCGGCCAACGCCGCTGGTCAGGTGATGGGTGGGGTCGCGCAGGGCATCGCCCAAGCGCTGTATGAATCAGTGGAATACGAGCCCTCGTCGGGTCAGCCCCGCACTGCCACCCTGATGGACTACCTGGTGCCGTCGGCGGCCGAGTTCCCGATGTTCGAGCTTGACCACACCGTCACCCCGACGCCGTCAAACCCGTTGGGAGCCAAGGGTCTCGGCGAGTCGGGAGCCGTCGGGGCCACCCCGGCCGTCGTCAACGCCGTGGTCGACGCCCTCAGCCACCTCGGCGTCCGCGACGTCTCGATGCCGATCACCCCCGAAAAGGTCTGGCGTCTGCTCAACATCTAAACGTCGCGCTCGGCGATGTCTTGCGCTTCGAAGCAATGGCGCAACGCGCATTGTCAGCCCGGCGACAAGCAGGACGATCCATGCAACGGCTGCGACGAGGCCACCGGCACCCCAGACATTGGCCGTGGTGTTGGAGCAAAAGCGCGGGTCGCCCCGGACATGTTCGAGGTGAGTCGCGGCGCAACCGACGGCGCCAACGAGTCCGATGCCGGTGCCCACCATCGCGATGGCACACGCGATCAACAGCCGTCGGGCGCAACCGCTGCTACCTGGCAGCACGATCATGGTCACCAGCGCCGCGATCAACATGCCGATCAGCAGCGACTGAACCAACAACGCTCGCATCTCGCGATGCTACAGACGAGTCCGTCAGGGCAGTAGTCGATCGGCCCGCCGGACGATCAGATCGCCAGATCAGGTATCGAGCAAGTATCCGAGTAGACCAGCAGGAACAGCCCAGGCGTCATCGGAGCTGAGGTCGAGCACGTTCCGAGTGCAGAGCACGCCGTGCCATTCCGAGGCGTTCACGGTCGCGGCCGCCGCATGCCATCCCCCGTCCTCGCAGTACTTCCCTTCAATCGCCGCCCCGACGAGGTCGTGGGCAACAAAGTCGATCTCCTTGCGCGACGGTGTGCGCACATGGAACAGAAAGTCGTCGTTGAGCGCTAAAGGATTCCTGGCAATGATGCTGCGGCGGATACACATACCGATCTGCATCTCCGTGAGTACGGTCGGGTCGATATCGACGCGCTCTGCATTTCGCAGATGCGCGAGACGGGCTACAAGTGGATCTACCGCGTACAGCTTGTCTTGTGCGCTCGGGCGGGCAAGCCAGGATCCTTCCGCCCGTTGCGGGCATTGCCACAGCAGGTACGAATCCCGCAGGTAGCCGACATGACGGGCAACGACATCGTGGGAGGTTCCAACGTCGCTGCCGATGTTGGAGAGGTTTGCCGGTGACGCCATCGAGGTCCACAGCCGTTCGAGGAGTGCCATCTCTGTGTTGACGCTCAACTTGCTGTTCTTGAATGCATCCCCGGCAATGACGTTAAAGACATCTTCGATGAACCAGCGAGGGATCGGCTGCCCGTGCGCTGCGGCAGCGACAGCTACTGGGAAGCCGCCATACAGCAAATATGTCTCCCACTGCTGAACAAGGTGATCAAGCCATGGCAGCGAGTCGTTGAAGGCGTCGCGTCCCGTTGACGTGTGCAACTCCGACGGAGCCAGCGCCGCCGACGGCAAGGGACGTCCTCGGGCGGTCAAGGCCGCGAACGTTCGGAACCCGATCGGCATCAGCGTCCGGTCGAGTCGGCTTCCTGTTCCCCGTCGCCCAGCCAATGTGCCCACGGCAGATGTGAGTGCTGTCGCGTTCGAGCCGGTGAGGACGACCGTTGCGTGTCGAAATTCGAGGTCGTTGTCACGCAACCACTTGATCTGTTGATCCCAATCGCCGGCTACCGCCGAGATCTCATCAAAGAACCAGAATCGATGGTGTCCATCCGGCAGCGGAGGGAGAGCGACGTTCTGCACCACGGTGCGCAACTCCTTGGCACCCCATCCGTCGACGGCCACGCTAACGATCGACGTGGGCGGCACGCCGCGATTCAGCAGTTCCTCGATCTGAAACTTGACGGCAACAGTTTTGCCTACTCGTCGCGGGCCCCGCAGAACGTACAGGCATCCTGGAAGCAAGTCGGCCAGGACGTCGGGACGGTAGCCCAGGCCGGTGGCGAGTGCGTCGCGTAGGTCCGGGTCTGCGATCGACCAGGCTGGATCACGCCACCAAGGATTGAGTCGAGAGAGCTCCTGCGCGAGTAAACCGATCTTCGTAGCCACAACGAAGACTGTATACAAACGTTCTGGTTGCACACGGAGGAACGTATACTTATTCGATGGTTGCACACGAAGAAAAGCGCGGAGTCCGCGACGTCTCGATGCCGATCACCCCCGAGAAGGTCTGGCGTCTGCTCGACGCCTGATTCCATGCGCGTCACCCTGAGTTTCGACAACGGACCAACGCCGGGCGTGACCGACGCCGTGCTCGACATCTTGGGCGAACGCGGACTTCGCGCCTGGTTTTTCGTCGTCGGTGCCCGCCTCGCCGACCATCGCCATCTCGCCGAGCGGGCCTACAACGAGGGGCACCGCATCGGCAACCACACCTTCAGTCACACCATCCCGCTCGGCGATCGACCGGGTGACGAGGCGATCCACGAAATCGTTCGGACCGAAGTCCTGATCGACGACCTGGCCACCATTCCGCCGAGCTTCCGGCCCTTCGGTCGCGGCGGGGCGATCGGTCCACATCTCGTCGGACAACCGGCCGCCGATCACTTGATGGAACACGGCTACACCGTGGCGCTGTGGAACAACGTCCCGGGGGACTGGCACGATGCCGGTTGGGTCGAGACGTGTCTGGCCACCCTTGCCAGCCAGGACTGGTCGGTCGTCGTCCTTCACGACATCGCCGGAGCGTGCCTCCCGCGGCTGGCGGAGTTCCTCGATCGCCTCTGCGATCTGGATTCCGACATCACCCTCGAATTCCCCATGGATTGCTACCCGATCAGCGCAGGCCGCCCAACGACGAGTTTCAGCACGCTGCAGCTTGCGTCCCCGTACGGATGCTCCGAGGCGGACGAGCTCACGCTGGCAGTCGACCGATGTGCTTATCGAGCGTCGGGCCGAGTCGCTCCAGCATCGCCCGATCGGACTGTGGAGCTTGGGCTCGACCAGTGTCTCGCATGGAGTCGATGAACGTTGCCACCCGCTGCGGCTCGCCCGTGAGTAATGCATCGGACAGCGCCTCGGCCATCGCTCGAACAAAGGAGGCGCGCTCGGCGACCGACCAGCTGGCAATGTAACCCACCTCACCGAGCATCGCCGGCGACGGATCGGGTCGCTGGCTCTCGATCACCACCCTGGTGAAGAGCACCGCATAACCGTCGAGCCGGTTCTGTCGATCGATCAACGCCATCGGCATCATCACTACCGTGACGCCGGACTTGGCCTCCCTCACGCCAATCATCGAGCGGGTCGCCTCTTCAATGACGTCCGACCTCCGAAGATCAGACGCCGAGTACGTTGATCAGTGGACCAACCCAAGCCTCGGTCCGCCCGACAACAACAAGCGGCCGGGCAACTCCGATCAGCCCGGCGGTTCCGGACTGACTAGGCGACGACGCACCGGGAACAGGTCGATACCGGTCCGCTTCCGCAGCCAGCCCCACAAACCGGACTGGAGCAGCAGGGCGACCGCGATCGCCACCACGCCCGTGGCGATCAGGTACACGGTCGAATAGTCCTTGAACGCATCGCGCAGGAAGTAGAAGAGCACCGCGCCGATGATCGGCCCCTCGATCGTCCCCAGACCGCCGATTACCACGATGAAGATGATCGGCGCGGTCCACAGAATCACGCTGAACGCTCCGCCGGTGCCGGTCGGCTGCACACGCAACTGCCAGGTGTAGTACGTCGCCGCCGTCAGTCCCGTCCAGAACGCAGCCACGACCCAGATGATGAAACGAATGCGGTACACGTTGGCCCCCAGCCCACGTGCTCCCTCCTCGTTGTCACGGATGGCCTGCATCTGCAGACCCTGACGACTCCGCAACACGAGATAGGCAATCAACACCGAACCAATGCCGACGACGAGCGCCCACCAGTAGGCCATGTCGAGCCGCACTTCCTTCGAGTATCCCTTCACCTTCAGCGAGGCGCCGTCGCCAGCACCCAACTTCTTCTGCGTGACCATCACCTTCGAGCAGACCTCGGCGAGCACCCAGGTGCCGATGGCGAAGTAGCTCCCCCGCAATCGGAAGGCGACCAACCCGATCGGAACGGAGATCACTGCGGCAACGAGGGCGGCCAGCGGGATCGACCAGTACAGATTCTGGCCGTGCACGTTGACGAAGAAGATCATCGAGTACGCGCCGAGCCCGACGAACGCCTGCTGACCAACCGAGACCACCCCGCCGAAGCCGGCGAGCAGATTCCACATTTGCGCCATGGCCAGCAAAATCATCAACTCGAAGATCTTGCGCTGCAGCGAGTCCGACCCCCACGAGGGAAGGGTGAGCAACATCGCCATGACGCCCAGCGCCACCACCGAGAATACCCGACTGGCGGTGGTTCCCCGCTGGACGCGGAAACCGGCGTACGTCGGCGCTGCGGTTGCGGTCATTCCTACACGGGGGCTGCGCCCCCGGACCCCATCGCCACCCGATTCGCTGGCGCTCGGTCGGTCGGCATCCGCTGCGCTCATCGAGCTTCCACCTTTCCGAACATGCCGGTAGGTCGGGTGGCGAGCACGGCGAGGAACACGATGTGGCCGGCGAGCTGCCCGTATTGCGGGTCGATCTGGTTGCCGACCAATTGGGCGATGCCCAGGGTGATCCCCCCGGCGAGGGTGCCCCACAACGACCCGAGCCCGCCGATGATCACCGTTTCGAAGGCGAAGATCAGGTTCTGCGGACCGGTGAATGGGCTGAAGGTCTGCTTCGTGCCCAGCAGCACACCAGCGAGCGCGACGGTGGCAATCGCCAGTGCCATCGCCACGGCGTACACCCGCCGCACGTCGATGCCCATCAGCCGAGCGGCATCGAGATCGTCGGAGGTTGCTCGGAAGGCCCGGCCGAGCTTGGTCCGAGACAGAAACAGGGCGAGTCCGCCGAGCACGGCCACCGCGCACAGCAGCGTGATCAGCGGCAGCCAACCGATGGAGATCTTGTCGTTGACCTTGATGCTGGCGGTTTCAATGCCCCCGGCGGTGAGGCCCCGCTCGTCGGCGGTGTACTTCTCGAGCAACAGGTTCTGCACCACGATGCCAAGACCGAACGTGGCGACGATCTGGAACGCCGGGTTGACACCGACGACCCGGTCGAAGATCAGCCGCTGCAACAGCAAGCCGACGAGGAACGCGCCGGGCAGCACGATCACCAAGGCCAGCAGCGGGTTGATTCTGGACGTCGTCGACAACGACAAGGTGACAAAGGCGGCGAGGATCGCCAGGTCACCGTGGGCGAGGTTGACGAATCGCATCACCCCGAAGGCAAGCGAGAGGCCGGTAGCGAACAACGCATAGAGCCCACCGAGCAGGATTCCCTGGATAATCGCATCGGCCCAGACCATCAGTGGGAACCCCCAGTCGAAGCTGAACCCGTCGAGGCAGAACTCGTCGAGGCAGAACCCGTTGTAGACAGCCCGAAGTAGGCGTCGGTGATCTGTTGGCGGTCGGCGCTGGCGGGGGTGCCGGTGAGCGAGATGCGACCTTCAAGCAGGCAGTAGAAGCGATCAGCAACCGAGAGCGCCTGGTTGACGTCTTGCTCGACGATCAAGATCGTGGTGCCCTGCGCCTTGATGATCGGGATCGCCTCGTAGACCTGGCGCACGACGATGGGCGCAAGGCCGAGCGAGACCTCGTCGAGCAGCAACAGCCGGGGATTCGACATCAGCGCCCTGGCAATGGCCAACGTCTGTCGCTCGCCGCCGGAGAGGCCCTCACCGAACCGCTTCAACAACTTCGGCACCAACGGAAACGCCTCGAGCACGGTCTTCAGGTTCCACGGACCACGGCGGCCGACATCTCCACCGATGACGATGTACTCC
>JANNNL010000520.1:0-3011 GCA_031398525.1 Actinomycetes bacterium
CCTCGATCCCGACCCTGATGATCTTCCGCGACGAGATCCTGCTGTTCTCGCAGCCCGGCGCACTGCCGAAGGCCGCGCTCGACGACCTGATCGGCCAGGTCAAGGCCCTCGACATGGACAAAGTCCGCGCCGAGATCGCCGCCGAGGCGTCAGCCCAAGCGTAGGTCTGCCAGCCGCTGGCCCCCAGGCATCGGTTGCCCAGGTATCGCTACTCAGCGCCAATTTGGAGTACATCGCCGGAAAACCGTACGTCGCGCTCCCCAGATTGCGGGTCGGTACTCGTGGCGTGGTGGACCAGGCGTAACGTCGGAGCCGACTCCGGAGGTACCGATGCCCGTTCCCCATGTCGACCGTACGGCCGAGCCCGACGAGATTGCCGCGCTGCTCGGCGAGTACGGATGCTGCGTCGTCGATGAACTTGTCACGCCCGCCGAGATGGACGCTGTCGACGACGAGCTACGACCGTTTCTCGACACGACGGCAGTGGGCCCCGATGATTTCTCGGGCCACCGCACCCGGCGCACCGGCAGTCTGATCGCCCGTTCGCCGAGCTTCAGGCCGCTGGCCAATCATCCAACGGTGATTGGTGCGCTCGACCGAGTGCTCGGCGATCATGCGACCAGCTATCAACTCCACCTCACGCAGGTGATCGACATCGGACCGGGTGAACCGGCGCAGATGGTTCACCGTGACCAGTGGGCGTTCGACTTCTTCCCGTTCCCCGCCGGGTTCGAGGTGGAGTGCCACACGATGTGGGCGATGAGTGACTTCACCGAGGCGAACGGAGCGACTCGAGTAATCCCCGAAAGTAACCACTGGGCCGACAAACTGCGCCCCGGCGCAGAGGAAACCGTTCCGGCCGAGATGACCAAGGGCTCGGTGATGCTCTATGTCGGGTCGCTCTACCACGGCGGCGGGGCGAACCTGTCCGACGGGCATCGGTTCGGAATCAACGTCGGCTACACGTTGTCATGGCTGCGCCAGGAGGAGAATCAATACCTCGCCTGCCCTCCTTCGGTCGCCAAGGATCTGCCTGTTGACCTGGTCAAACTCATCGGCTATCGCCGCGGCGCCTACGCCCTCGGCTACTTCGGTGACACCCAGGACCCGATGGAAGCCGTCTTCGGCCCCGGCTCGGGCACCACCGGCCTGGTCGCGGCACCAACCTGAGGGCGATCACTGCCCAACGTGCTTCAGGCCGGTTGGACTTAGAGCCGGTACTCTGCGAGGGGCGCTTGACGAGAGCGCGGACTCCCCACAGACCTCCCGGAGGAACCATGACTCTCCCCCTGATCGATATGACCACGAACACGACGTCGCGGTTGTTCAACGACTCGTGTGCGACGGCGGAGTTGACCCAGTCGATTGCGTGGGGGGCGACGGGGGCGACGAGCAATCCGGTGATCAGTTTGACGGTGCTCAAGACCGAGTGGCAGACGTGGCGACCTCGCGTCGAGCAGTTGGTTGCCGAGCAGCCGACGGCCAACGAGCAGGCCATTGCCTGGCAGGTCTACAAGGAGTTGTCGCAGGCCGGGGCGAAGCTGCTCGAACCAACCCACGTTGCCTCGGGGTCTACCTGGGGACGGTTGTCGGTGCAGACCGACCCGACGTTGCACAACGCCGCCGCCGCGATGCTCGAACAGGCCAGCGAACTCGCCGCGCTCGGCCCGAACATGCAGGTCAAGATGCCGGCGACCACGGCGGGCATCGCCATGGTCGAAGAGGCGACGTACCGCGGGGTGAGCCTGAACGTGACCGTCAGCTTCACGGTCCCGCAGGTGTTGGCGATCGGCGAGGCGATCGAGGCGGGTCTGAAGCGACGTGAGGCCGACGGCCTCGACATCACCCACATGGCGCCGGTGGCAACGATGATGGTCGGCCGCCTTGACGACTGGTGCAAGGTCGTCGCCGCCCGGGAGTCGCTCGACATCGCCCCCGAAACCCTCGATTGGGCGGGGATCGCCGCGTTCAAACATGCCCACGGCATCTATACCGAGCGGGGTTACCGCACTCGGCTGCTCGTCGCCGCTTACCGCCACCTCGGCCACTGGAGCGAGTTGATCGGCGGTGCCGACGACGCTCCCACCGTGATGACGATGCCATTCGAATGGCAGGTGAAGGCCAACAACTCCGGGCTTCCGGCCACGCCCCGGCTCTCGGTGCCGGTTGACCCCGAGATCCTTGCGACCCTCAAGACGATGCCCGAGTTCGTCAAGGGCTACGAAGCCGATGGCATGACCGTCGAAGAGTTCGACAGCTATGGCGCGGTCCGTCGCACCCTGCGCTCGTTCATCGGGGCGTGGTACGACGTGGTCGCCATCGTGCGCGATGTGATGGTCCCCAACCCCGACTGATCCACGAGGAGATTGTGCGATGAGCCAACGCAAGCCACCGGGCGTCTCGTGGGAGTCCTTTGTCGAGCGGCAGATTCGTGAGGGAATGGAGCGCGGCGAGTTCGATCGGCTGGAGGGAGCAGGCAAGCCGATCGCGGGACTCACCGAACCACGCGATGATGATTGGTGGATCAAGGGGAAGCTCAAGCGTGAGCAGGTCTCGTTCCTTCCGCCGACGCTGGCGATCCGACGCGACGTCGAACTGGCCCGCGAAGCGATCGCCGCGGCGGTAACTGAAAACGAGGCGCGGCTGCTCATCGCCGCGATCAACGCCAAAATCATCGATGTCAACTCCAAAGCCACCGCCGGGCCGCCGTCGACTGTGATGCCCCTCGACGTCGAACCGACCGTCGATCGTTGGCGCGCGCGGGCCCGTTGACCGCGGCGACCGGCAATCTCGGGAGTGCGGTAGCGCCTTGAACGCCGTCGGACGCCACATTGGAGTCCGGGACGCGGGTTCTGCGCGGTCGCGCGCCACATTGGCGTCCGACGGCGGTGCGGGGCCGTGGCGCCGGAGCACCGCGGTCAGGGCTGATGGTGCAGGGTGGCTTCGAGGTGGTGGGTCAGCGGGATGCCAACTGCGGCCATGCGAACGGTGTAGTGCATCGTGTCGGCATC
>JANNNL010000538.1:0-7418 GCA_031398525.1 Actinomycetes bacterium
GGTCGGCATTCGCTGCGCTCATCGGATGTGGCGCAGGCCTACCTGGGCGAGGACCTGTTCGAACGTCCACTCGGTCACGAACTTGCCGTCCTCCCAGACCGGCTGGAGCAGCGATTCCGCTTCCTGCTCGGGCGAGGCGCGTTCGATCAGTTGCGGCCCGTCGGCGGTTGGCATGACGGCCAGGCGTCCGGCCGCCGACTTCTTCGTGCCCGAGTCGGTGACCGGGTCTTTGAACAGCTCACGTCCGACCCCGTCGATCTCGGCCCACGTTGCCTTCATGGCGAATCCGAAGGTGTCGCGGGTGACGTGTTGGTAGGTATGGCTGCCGATGCCGAGGACCAAGTTTGTCGACGCGAAGCCGATTTCGGCCAGGCGCTGGGTCATTGCTATCGCCCGTTCGTGGTTGATCGAGTCGCCGTAGATCACCCCGATATGAGCATCGAACACCTTCATGCCAAGGCTGTTGACGGTGCCGCCGAAGTGGTCCCACAGCAGTTGGGCGACGCCGCGACGGGCGGGGTGATCTGCCGGTGCGTCCGGATCACCACAGAGGATGCGGACCGGATCGCCCGAATCGGGTCGAATGACCAGGCGGCCGTCACGTTCGAGGATCTCCTCGCGCAACGACGGCAGGATCTCGGTGAGTACATTCCACAGGTCCCAGGTGTCGGCTACCACCGATACCACTCCGCGGGGGTACAGGCTGAGAACACGGGCGAACGTGTCGGCTTCGTCGCGCTCGCCGCCCGCGCACATCACCGAGTGCTCGGTCGCCGGGACCGAACCGCCGACGAGTAGATCGGGGGAGTGCGCGTAGTAGTGATCGATGAAGTCAAGAGCAGGGATGGTGTCGGTACCGGCGAAGGCCAGCAGGTGCCCGGCTCCCGACGCGGCAGCAGCTTCGAGTGAGCCCATGCCGCGGAACGAGAAGTCGTGGCCCTGCCAGTCGACCGCAGCCGGCTCGCCGCCGGTCACGAGTGCGGCGTCATCGAGCATCCGACGCAGCCGTGCGGCCTGGGTGGCGGACGTTGAGGGTAACCACACCGAGGCGAGCAGGATGGTTTCGACGTAGTTGACCAGCCAAAAGAAGTCGGGATGGGTATTCTCGATCGTCAACATCGGTACGCGTACGGGTACGGCGGCCCCTTCTGGGATCGCGGTGAATCGCAGCGGTACATAGCCCAGGCGATGGAGGGCGACGATGTGATCGGTGCCGATCGAGTTGGGGCCGAGTAATCCGTCGAGGCGACGCTGGTAGCGGCGGGCGACGTCTTCTTCGTCGGCCGCAAAGAAGGCAGCCATCTCCTCCATCAGATACCGCCGTAAGAACGCTTGGAGACCGAAGAGGATGATCTCGTCGACCCCGTCGAAGCGACTCGAACGTGGGGTGAGGTTGGAGTACACCCTCGTCGTCCCGGCTGGGTATTGCCGGCGATGATCGAACTTGTATGCATCGATCAGGGTGACCGGGTTGAACGGGCTCATCGTGCTCCTTGTCGTGGACCGGTGGAACTGTATCACCCATTTATGTCATGGAGACATTATTTAGTGGGCCCTCTGACACATCCCTCGATGCGGCGGCTAGCGTCATCCGGGTCGCTGAAGGTGGCGAGTAGCCTGATGGCGGTCGAATTGCCTGGTTCGGTGAGCGACACGGCGGGACGGAGACGTGGACATGGCGACGATGACAGGCCGACGTTCAATGGTGATCGGTGTGACCATGGCCATTGCCTTGGGCAGTATTGCGCTTGGCGCAACGACCGCAGCGGGGGTGATACCCACTCATGCTTTCCCAACGCTCGAGTTTCAATCAATGATCACGACGCAACCGATCAAGGACTCGACGACAACCGCGTTTGACGCCGAAGGTCTCGCCTACGACCCGGTCCGTAAATCGATCTGGGTACTCGACGATTCGGCGCACGCGGCCTACGAGATCGATGTGGCGAAGGGGACGTTGCTGAGCAGCATCACCCGAGCGCAGCTCGCGGCGAGCCTGCAGTATCAGCCCGGTGGTGTCCCATTCGGCCCGGCCGCCGGTCTGACTCGGCCAGTCGATATGGAGGGAATGGCCTACGACGACGTACATGACCAGCTCTTTATCTTCGCCGGGCCGTGCTGTCCAGTATTGCCTCACGATCCGACCGCGTTCCGCCTCATCCGGCCGAGTGCGGGTGCCGCGTTCCTGCCCGAGTCGTTCCAGCCGTTGAACGCGCTCCCGTTCAACGACTTTTCCGGTGCCGCCGCGCGCCAGGGCGTGCTTTGGGTGGCGCAGGCGCGGACCCTGTTCAGCTATGACTACCTGACCAATGTCCTCGTCGCGGCCCCGGTGGCGCTGCCGGTCAACATCGGTTCCGTGTACGGGCTCGATTTCATCGACGATGGTTCGGAGCTGTGGCTGACCGACACGAGCGATCGACTGTTTCGCCTAGCGTTCCCGGCATTGACGGTGATCACGTCGCACAACTTTGCGATGCGCGACTTCAGGATCGACGATCCCCGGGCCGTCGAGGTCGTCGGCGACCGTCTCTACATCGCCGACGGTGACGACTTCGTGTCGCCCGGTTCATCGCGACGGTTCGCGCTCCACAGCTTCAGCATCGGGCACTCGCCGCCCGGAGCGTCATTCGAGGCCAATGTGACCACGGTGACGGCCGGGGCCGCGGTGATCTTCACCGACACGTCGGTTCGTCGTCCGACGGGCTGGAGTTGGAGCTTCGGCGATGGCGCAACTTCCACGGCGCATCACCCGTTCCATGTCTACGCCACCCCCGGCGTGTACACGGTGACGTTGACCGCCTCGAACCCCAACGGGTCGGGTACGGCGTCCGCCAAAATCATTGTCAACCCGTCGACGGCCGTTGCCGGCTTCGCCGCGAGCCCCGCTCAAGGGGCGGCACCGTTGAACGTCACGTTCACCGACCAGACCGTCAGCACCGACCCGTTGGTGCCGGTCGCGGCCTGGAACTGGAACTTTGGTGACGGCTCGCCGATCGACCCACTACAGAATCCGGTTCAAAACCCGGTGCACGTGTACACGAGCCCCGGCGAGTACTTTGTCGAGTTGCAGGCCACCGCCGGAGCCACTACGTATCGAGTGATCAAACGAATCGTTGTGGAGGGGCCGCCGATCGCGGCATTCGATGCCGATGTACTCACGGGTTCGGCCCCGCTCGACGTCACGTTCATCGATCGCAGCACCGGGAGCCCAGCTCCGACCAAGTGGCGCTGGGAGTTCGGGGATGGCTCCAAGAGCTCGCTTCGACACCCACTGCACACCTATACGAAGTTGGGCACGTTCACCGTGAAGCTCACGGTCACCAACGCCGATAGCTCGGTGTCGACAACCAAGACGGTCGTCATCCAAACCGGCCCACAGACGGCGTTCACGGCCTCTCCAACGTCGGGCCTCGCCCCGCTAACCGTCGCGCTGACCAGCACTACCCCTGCCACGATCCCGGCGATCACCGGCTACTCGTGGAATTTCGGCGACGGTACCCCGGCGGTGACGGGCCCGAGCGCCAGCCATGTGTATGTGACGCCCGGGACGTACACCGTCAAGTTGGCGGCAACCAACAGCATCGGCACCGTGACGGCCAGCCAGGTGATCAGTGTCGAAGGCAAGCCGGTCGCTTCGTTTGTCGCCGACCGCACGACATTGCCGGCCCCCGGAGCGGTCGTCTTCATCGACACGTCGACGGGCACGCCGAGCCCGTCGACGTGGCGTTGGGAGTTCGGTGACGGCACCGCCGACTCAACCGAGCAAAGTCCCACCCACACTTTTTCCAAGCCGGGGACGTTTACGGTGCGGCTGACGGCGACCAACAGCCGAGGTGCTTCAACGGCGACGACAGTCGTCACCGCGTCCAATCCGACCCAGGCGGCGTTCAGCCGCACCCCGGCAAGCGGCATCGTGCCGCTGTTGGTTGCCTTCACCGACGAGTCCACTGGAAGCCCGGCCCCGACGGCGTGGCAATGGGACTTCGGCGACGCCAGTGCGGCCTCGACTGAACGCAACCCGACGCACGTCTACCAATCCGTCGGCACGTTCACCGCTTCGTTGACCGTGACCTCGCCCAAAGGATCCTCGACGGTGTCCCAGCAGGTGACCGTGCAGCCGGAGCCGCCCGTACCACCGGCAGAGCCGGGCTTCGCCGGGTTGACCCCGGTGCGGTTGATGGATACCCGGCCGGCCGGTAGCACGGCCGACACCCTCTTTGCCGGTACCGGGAGGTTGGGTCAATCATCGCGGGTCGAGCTTCGGGTCCTCGGTCGTGGCAACGTCCCGGCCGCAGGGGTCGGGGCCGTCGCGCTCAACGTGACGGCCGTCGACCCCAGCGACCAGTCGTACCTCACGGTCTGGCCGACGGGCGGCGAGCCACCCAACGCCTCGAACTTGAACTTCACCGCTGGCCAGACCGTCCCCAACATGGTCATCGTCGCCGTTGGCGATCGAGGCTCGGTGTCAGTGTTCAACGCCTCCGGAGCGACCGATGTGCTCGTCGATGTGCTCGGCTGGTTCCCAACAGGAGCGTCCTTTGGTGGGCTTACTCCGGCGCGCCTGATGGACACCCGCGCCCCCGGACTCACCACTGACCATCGGTTCAGCGGCGCGGGACCGATGGTCGCCGGAGGTACGGTCCAGTTGCCTGTTGTGGGCCGCGGCGGCATGCCCGCGGCAGGAGTCGGTTCGGTGGTCCTCAACGTCACGGCGACGGGGGCGACGGCCGAGTCGTACCTCACAGTCTGGCCGACCGGTCGATCGAAGCCGAACGCATCGAGCCTCAACTTTGCCGCTTGGCGAACGGTGCCGAACATGGTCATCGTCCCGGTCGGTAGTGACGGGTCGATCTCGATTTTCAACGCCACCGGCCAGAGCCACGTACTGGTCGACGTGCTCGGGTGGATCCCCGCCGGGCCGTTGTATACCGGTCTCACTCCGGCCCGTCTGATGGACACTCGTGGCCCGGGACTCACCGATGATGGCGTGGCAAGTGGCGGCGGGGCAGTCGGCGCCGGGGGCCAAGCCCGGCTGATGGTCCGGGGCCGAGGCGGAGTGCCGGCGGCCGCAGCGATGTCGGTGGCGATCAACGTCACCGCAGTCGGGCCGACCGCCGTGTCATATCTCACGGTATGGCCGTCCGATCGGGCTCGGCCGAACGCCTCGAACCTCAACCTCAGCCCGAGGACGACGATTGCCAATATGGTGATCGTTCCACTGGCCGCCGATGGATCGATCACGATCTTCAACGCGGCCGGTTCGACCGATGTGATCGTCGACGTGCTCGGTTGGTTCCCATAGCCGAACCGGCCCCGTAGCGGCACCAGTTCGCCGCATAGAGTTCTCGGCGATGACCACGACCGTGCCCGTGCCCGAACCGTTGCGTGACCGGGTCGATCGGTTGCGGGCTTCGATTGCCCATCACAACCGGCGCTATCACGAGCTCGACGACCCGGAAGTCTCCGATGCCGACTACGACGCACTGGTCCGTCAACTGCTGCAGATCGAGGCCGAGCACCCAGAACTGATCGGGGCGGCTTCACCCACCCAACTGGTCGGCTCGGCCGCCAGCGCCACGTTTGCCCCGGTCACTCATCGGATCCCGATGACCAGCCTCGACAACGCAATGGACGCAGGTGAGCTCACCGCATGGGGCGACCGGGTGAGCAAAGGGCTCGCCGGAGCACCGGCAACGTACGTCTGCGAGCTGAAAATTGACGGTCTGGCGATCAGCCTGCGGTACGAAGGCGGCGTGCTGGTCCAAGCCGCAACGCGGGGAGACGGTCGGGTTGGCGAGGACGTCACCGCCAACATCGCGACGATTCGGGCGATTCCTGCTCGGTTGACGATCCCGACCGGAGAACCGGTACCGGCCGTGCTCGAGGTGCGCGGCGAGGTGTACATGCCGCTGGCGAGCTTCGAAGCACTGAACGATCGGGCGGTCGCGGCGGGGGAGAAGCGATTCGCGAACCCTCGAAATGCCGGTGCCGGCAGTCTGCGGCAGAAGGACCCGCGGGTTACTGCCCAACGCGACCTGGCCTACTGGTGTTACCAACTCGGCGAGGTAGTTGGTGGGCCGACGTTCATGCGCCATCACGAAACGCTCGACTACCTCCGCCAGGTCGGTCTGCCGGTCAATCCAGAAATCCGGGTGCTGGAAGGTCTCGACGAGGTCGCTGGGTTCTGCGCCGACTGGCAGGCTCGCCGTCACGAACTGGGGTACGAGATCGATGGAGCCGTGGTCAAGGTCGACGATCTGGCCCAGCGCGATCGGCTCGGATTTACGTCGAAGGCTCCCCGGTGGGCGATCGCCTTCAAGTTTCCGCCCGAGGAACGCACGACGATTCTCAACGACATCCAGGTTTCGATCGGCCGCACGGGACGGGCGACGCCGTTCGCGGTGCTTGAACCGGTGTTCGTCGGTGGATCGACCGTTGGCATGGCCACGCTGCACAACCAAGACCAGGTACGGCTGAAGGACGTTCGCCCCGGTGACACGGTGGTGGTGCGCAAAGCTGGCGATGTGATCCCCGAGGTGGTCGGCCCGGTGCTGTCGCTCCGCCCGGCATCTGCTGGTGAGCCGTGGGAGTTTCCCATGACGTGTGCGTGCCCGCTGGCCAGCACGCTGGTGCGCGCCGAGGGAGAGGCCGATACTCGTTGCGTCGAACCGGAGTGCCCGTTCCAACGCGATCAGCGGATCATTCATTTCGCCTCGCGGGGGGCGATGGACATCGAAGGACTCGGCGACCGGACCGTGTTTCAGCTGTCTGACCAGGGATTGGTGCGCAATGCCGCGGACATTTACCGGTTGACGGCCGAGCAGCTGCTCACCTTGGAAGGCTTTGCCGTGATCAGCGCCGAAAAGCTGGTTGCCGCGATTGATGCGTCTCGAACCCGCACCCTGCCCCGACTACTCGTGGGTCTCGGGGTCAAGCATTTGGGACCGGCGGCGGCCGAGGCGTTGGCTCGGGCGTTTGGCACGCTGGACGCCATCGCCTCGGCGAGCGAGGCCGATCTGGCGATGACCGACGGCGTCGGTCCGGTGATTGCTGCGTCCATCACAAAGTGGTTCGCCAACCTGGGGCATCGGGAGTTGATCGAGGGACTACGAGCCGGGGGTGTCGAGTTCGGCAACGTGGTGGTGAGCCGTCAGCCGCAGATCTTGGCGGGAAAGGCGGTCGTGGTGACCGGCACCCTCGCCGGGTACAACCGCGAGACGGCCGAGACGGCGATCAAGGACCGCGGTGGCAAGAGCCCGGGGAGCGTGTCGGCAAAGACATTCGCCGTCGTGGTCGGGGCCGAGCCGGGAGCGTCCAAGCTGGCCAAGGCGCAGGACCTCGGCGTCCCGATCCTCGACGACGACGGTTTCGAACATCTTCTGACAACCGGCGAGTTGCCGCCCGCCCCGCCCGCTTGA
>JANNNL010000539.1:0-2603 GCA_031398525.1 Actinomycetes bacterium
GCTGTTCACGATGAAGCCGCCGCGCACCGACGGCACCAAGATCACCGGGGCGCTGTTGGCTGCCGCCCAGCCCGGCACCCACCTGCACAACCAGATGAATCAGCTTGGTGCGGAGTTCAAGGCGTTCGGTGATCCGATGTACTTCATCTTCCACCACGAGCCCGAGGCCGACGTCAACAAAGCGTACGGAAGCCCCGCCGAGTTCGTTGCGGCGTGGCGCAAGATCGTCGACATCATCCGGGGCCAGGGAGCCACCAACGTCAAGTTCATGCTGGCCCTAGTCGACTATTCGTACACCCTGACCCCTCCCGATCGACGGGCAGCAGTGTCGTGGTATCCCGGCGACGGCTACGTCGATGCGATTGGTGCCGATGCCTACAACTGGGACGACTGTCGCGGCCGCGCCGAGGGTTGGCGGTCGCTGCAATCGATCATCGAGCCGTTCCGGGTGTTCGGGGCGAGCCATCCCGGCAAGGAGATGTGGCTACCGGAATATGGAACCACCGAAGACCCGACAAATCCCGCCCGAAAAGGTCAGTGGCTGCGCGACACGGTCACCCTGTTCACCCAACCGGGGTACGAACAGTTCCGGGGCCTGACGTACTTCAACGACATCGATCCATCGACTCCAGCATGTATCTGGCCGATCGACTCGTCGGCTCAGAGCACCGCCGGGTTTGCCGCGGCGGGTGCCTCGCCGACCTTCGGAGGCGTCGTCGTCGGTCCGCCGTGCGTCAACGTCGGCATCTCGTGCGGGGCGATCGCCACGGTCGGAGCAGTACGGATCAAGGGCCGAGGGTAAGGAGTTTGAGGGTTGGCGCACCCTCGAGCATCGCCGTCGCCAAATCGACTTCGGCGGTCAACCACCATTCACCGTTGCCCTCGGGGTCGGCGAGTTGCTGACGGATCACCCAGCGGTTGGGTTCCGCGGTGAGTTCGAAGAAGCGTTGCGAACGGGCGTCGCCATCAATACCGATGTGGTCGTACTCCAGCCAGTACGGCGCCATCGTCGTCAGCAGCTGACCGGTCGACCAACCCGTTCGCTCGGCCATCCTGGCGTAGTCGCGCCGGGCAAGCAGCTCGACCCAGGCAAACGCTGCGGTGCGAACCGCAGTGCGCCAGGCCTTCGGGGGGCCGGCCTGGACCGGGGCGGTCGGCTCGGCGTGCTCGCTGACCTCCAGACCCGAGAGCCGCTGCCACTCCTCCAACAGGCTGCCGTCGGTGGCCCGAATCACCGCGCCGAGCCACTCGATGATGTCTTCGAGCATCTCGGAGTAGGTATCGTCGGTCAGTGATCGATCAAGCGTGCGCCACGCATCGGTGAGGTAGCGCAAGACCAGGCCTTCGGAGCGTTGCAGCTGGTAGCGGTGCACAAATCCGCCGAACGTCTCGCCGGTTTCGACCATCTCGCGAACGATCGACTTCGGTGACGGCCACACATCGATCCACGGATGAGCGCCGCGGTAGGTCTCGAAACACGACTCGATGAGCTCGCTGAGCGGCTTGGGCCACTCCACGTTGTCGAGCATCGTGATCCGCTCTTCGTATGGCACACCTTCCGACTTGAGCCGGGCGATCTCCAGGCCCTTGGCGGCGTCGCGCTGGGCGTACAGGATCGGCATCGGGTCGTCGAGCACCGCTTCGACCACGCTGAGCACATCGAGGTGATAGGTCGGCTCCTCCCGATCGAGGGTCGAGAGCACTTCGATGGCAAACGGCATCAACGGCGACGAGAACCTCAGGCTGCCGCGTTGATCGGAACCTTCGATCAACGAGCCGACCCGCACCCCGATGGCGCGGCCGGCGTCGTTACGAAGCCGTTCGGCGACTCCCGCCGCTTCCAGGGAGCGGTACACGGAGATTGCCCGCCGCAGGTGTTGGCGACGCTTGGGCGCGGCATCGTGGTTGGTCGTCAGCAGATCTTTCAGCGCAGCGGGGCCGTCGGGCCGGGCGAGCACCGTGGCGATCAGGTCGGGGGTGACTTTGAACCGCGACGTCAGCGGCTCGGGGGTCGAGGCCAGCAGCCGCTCGAACGTCGCCGCGTCGTAGTGCACGAACCCCTTGGGCGGGGCCGACTTCGATGCCTTACGACGCGCCTTGGGGTCGTCGCCCGCCCGCGACATCGCCCGGGCGTTCTCGATGATGTGATCGGGGGCCTGCGCCCACAGGTGACCATCGGGATCGAAGCCCGGCCGTCCGGCGCGCCCGGCAATCTGATGGAATTCGCGAGAGCGGAACACCCGGACGCGCTGGCCATCGAACTTCGTCAGCGCGGTGAACAACACCGTACGGATCGGGATGTTGACCCCGACGCCCAGCGTGTCGGTGCCGCAGATCACCGGCAGCAACCCGTCGCCGGCGAGCTTCTCGACGAGGCGGCGGTAGCGAGGCAACATCCCGGCATGGTGGACGCCGATGCCGTTGCGCAGGAACCGGGCCAGGGTCTGGCCGAATCCCGGGGCGAACCTCACCTCGGCCAGGGCGGCGGCGATCGCCTCTCGCTGCGGACGGGTCGTCAACGCCAGGCTCGACAGGGCCTGGGCGCGCTCGGCCGACGACGCCTGGGTGGTGTGGACTACATACACCGGGCTCAAACCCTCGGC
>JANNNL010000543.1:0-9403 GCA_031398525.1 Actinomycetes bacterium
GCCGAGGGCGACGTGGCGTGTGTGCTCGCGGAGCCAGCGTTGACGAACATCGGCATCGTGCTCCCCGACGAGGGCTACTGGGATGCGGTCCAGGCCGCCTGCCGTCGGACCGGCACCCTGTTGGTCATCGATGAAACCCACACGATCTGTGCCGGCCCGGGGGGCTGCACGACCGCATGGGGGCTCGATCCCGACTTCCTGGTCATCGGCAAAACGATTGGGGGCGGCATGCCCGCGGCGGCGTACGGCATGTCCGCGACGGTCGCCGAACAACTCCTGCCCGAAGTCAACGGCGAGGCCATTGACGTCTCGGGCATCGGCGGGACCCTCACCGGCAACGCGTTGGCCCTCGCCGCAGTGCGCGCCACCCTGTCGTCGTCGTTGCGCGGCGCGGACTTCGAACACATGATCCCGTTGGCGACCGTCTGGGCCGACGGGGTTCGCGCCGGGTTCACCGCCGCCGGGCTCGACTGGCATGTGCAGCAGCTCGGTGGACGAGCGGAGTACTGGTTCTGCCCACCGCCGCGCAACGGGGCCGTGGCCGCCGCGGCGATCGACCATGACCTCGACGCGTTCATGCACCTGTGGGCCCTCAACCGAGGCGTGCTGTTGACGCCGTTCCACAACATGGCACTGTTCTCGCCCCATCACACCGCCGACGACGTCGCCCGCCACACCGAAGTGTTCGCCGCAGCCTGCCTCGCACTTGCAGGGCCGTAGGACGGACGCTTCGCTCGTCAGCCCAGCCCGGTTGCGTTGTAGCGTCCGCTGCGGCAAGAGGGGGGCCATATGCGCACACGAGCCATCGCGGCAGCAGTCATCATCAGCACCATGGCGGCCTGTACAACTGGTGAGAAGGTCGAAAGCACCGCACCGGTCACGGACGCGGCGCTTCCGACCGCAGCGGCATCGCCAACCACGGCATCGTCTGCTGTCGACTCGACCGCCGCGGGCTCCGCAGAAACAGAACCAGCCGTGACGGAACCTGCCTCCACCGATGCGCTCATGAAAGACGCGCCGCCGGACGGTTCGGTGGTCTCGGAGTTCGCTGGTCAAAACTGGTTTGTCGGAAGCGTGCCACCGGGCGCGGCTCCTGCCCCAACGGGCGACCCGATCGTGGTCGGGATGATCAACCAGGAGAACTCGCCGATCGGTTCGTTCCCCGAGATGCGCGCCGCGGTCGAAGCGGCCGTGGCCTTCATCAACGCCGAACTCGGAGGCGTCAACGGTCGGCCGTTGCAGCTGAACACCTGTGTGACCAGCTTCTCGGTCGAGCAGTCACAAGCCTGCGCCCAGCAACACGTCCAGTCCGGTGCCGTTGCCGTGATGTCGGGCATCGACATCACCGCCAGCGGGTCAATCCCGATTCTCGAGCAGAACGGCATCCCCCTCGTCGGCGGGGTGCCGGCCACGCTTGCTGAAATGCGCAGTTCATCGGCCTTTTTCTTCAGCGGCGGCACCGCCGGCGCCTACGTGGCGTTCGCGGCCGACGCCAAGGCCAAGGGCGCCACAAAGCTGGCGTTTGCCTACGGGGAGTTCGAGAGCTTCGAGGTCCCGGCCAAGGAGTACGGCGTCAAGGTCGCCGAGTCGTTAGGACTCGAAACCCAGCTCATCCCGTTCCCGCTGACGACCAGTGACTTCCTCCCGATCCTCTCCGCCGCCGTCGAGTCCAGCGCCGACGCAATCACGGTCGGGGCAGCCGATTCGGCATGCGTGCCGATCGTGACGACCCTCCACGACCTCGGCTACACCGGGCTGCTCTATCTCACCGGGGCCTGTGCCGCAGCTCAGATCCTTGAGCAGATCCCCGACGACCTGCAGACCGGGATCACGTTCAACTCCGAAGGCCCGTCCGAGGCGACCACCGACGGCAGCCTGTACCAGGCGGTGATCGACCGGTACGCCACCGGGCCCGCCGGTGGGGCCGGCACCGTCAGCTTCCGCTCGGCGATGAACCTGTGGGCGACGATGACGTCGATCGATGGCGAGGTGACCGCCGCATCAATCACCGAGGCCCTGCGCGACTCCGTCGACCAGGTGAGCTTCTGGGGCCACCCCTATACCTGCGACGGTCAGCAAATGCCCGGCTTGCCGTCGTTGTGCGCGCCCCAGCAAGCGCTCTTCCGCATCCCGACGGATGGGGGCGGTTTGGTTGCCGCGTCTGATGGCTGGATCGACGTTCCCGCGTTGATGAAGGCCGCCGGATAGGCGGTCAGGTCATCGACTTCCTCCTCTTCCTCCTCCTCGGGCTCGGAGGCGGCGCAGTCACCGCCGCGCTGGCGATTGGCCTCGTCGCCACGTACCAGTCGAGCGGCGTGATCAACTTCGCCCACTCCGGGCTCGGTGCGTACTGCGCGTTCGCCTTCTACCGCTTCCGGGAGACCGGCGACCTGATGCAGCCGATCCTCGGTTTACCCGGGCGAATTCACATCTTCGACACGAAACCCACGGCGGCCGCGGCGTTGATCGTTTCGCTGGCCTTGGCTGCCCTGATGGGTGCGGTGCTCGCCATCATCGTCTTTCGTCCGCTGCGCCGTTCGTCTCCGCTCGCTCGGGTGGTGGCATCACTGGGGCTGCTGCTCTACTTCATCGCCATCATCGATCTGCGATTCCCGACCCAAGGGGCGACCGGACTCACCATCCGCCCGCTGCTCCCGACCACGGTGGTCAACGCCGGTTCGCTGCGGTTGCCTGCCGACCGAATCTGGCTCGCCGCCCTGGTCACCGTCGCGGCCTTCCTCCTCTGGCTGGTCACGCAGCACAGCCCATTCGGCTTGCGGACACGGGCCGTTGCCGAGAACGAGCGGGGCGCCAACCTCCTCGGGATCAGCGCCGACCGCATCGCCATTGCCAACTGGATCGTGGCGGCGGTGTTGTCGGCCGGGGCGTTGATCCTCGCCGCACCGGTCACCCGACTGAACGCGACGTCGACCAGCCTGCTCGTCGTTCCGGCCATCGCCGCCGCCCTGGTCGCCCGGTTCACGAGCGTGCCAATGGCGTTGGTGGCCGGCTTGGCGATCGGCATGGCCCAGTCGGAGCTGCAGAACCTCCGCCTGCGTTGGGACTGGCTGCCGCAGGTGAATCTGCAACAGGGCGTTCCGGTAGTGGTTGTCCTGGGTGTCCTCGCGCTGCGGGGTCGCGGGCTGCCGGGCCGGGGCGATCTGGCCCCCGTGCAGTTGCCGTCAGCGACACTCCCCCGTCGCGCCGAGTGGATCGTTGTGGGTGCCGCGATCGTCGGGGTAGTCGGCATGCTCGTGGCGTCGAGCACCTGGCGAACCGGGATCATCGTCTCGTCGATCGGGGCGATCACCGCCCTGTCGGTCATCGTCGCGACCGGTTTTGTCGGGCAGATCAGCTTGGCCACCTCGGCCTTGGCCGGGATCGCCGCGTTCAGTCTGGTCAAGTTCGGGGACGGGCTTCCGTTCCCCATTGCACCCCTACTGGCGTCAGTGGTCTCCGTCGTCGTCGGCGTCGTGGTCGGGCTCCCCGCCCTGAGGATCCGAGGCATGACCCTGGCAATGGCGACGTTGGCGGGGGCGATTGCCGTCGAGTCGTTGGTGTTCGAGTGGTCGTGGTTCACCGGAGGGGTCGAAGGAACGACCGTCGCCTCTCCCAGAATTGCCGGCTGGGACCTCGGTATCAGCGCCGTTGGCGATGCGTACCCGCGGCGGACCTTCGGGGTCGTGACTGTGCTGGTCGCCGGGCTGGCCGTGCTGATGGTCACCCGTCTGCGCCGCTCAACGACGGCGCGGCGCTGGCTGGCGGTGCGCGACAACGAACGGGCTGCGGCTGGCCTCGGGCTGTCGGTGTCTTCGATCAAGGTTGGGGCGTTCGCCGTCTCGGCATTCCTCGCGGGCCTCGCCGGCACGCTCACTGCGTACCAACGCCAGACCCTCTCGGTGCGCTCGTTCGATTCGTTCTCGGCCGTGGCGATCGTTGCCTTCGCCTACCTGGCGGGTATCGCCAACCCGCTTGGTGCGGTGGTCGCCGGGGTGCTCGCCGCCGGCGGAGTGCTGACGGTGGCCCTTGGTCAATCGGCCAGCCGCTACCAGTTCGCGGTCAACGGTTTACTGCTCGTCGTCGCCGCGATCGCCCTGCCGGAAGGGATCGCCGGACGACTCTCTCGGCCCCGCAAGCCACGGTTGGTTGAGATACCTTCGCGCCGATGAGTTCGATCTTCTGCGACCCCGCCGCCTACGCCCACCCGGCTCGTTGGCATGACGAAGCGGCTCGCCTACGCCGCGAAGATCCCGTCCATCTGGTTGAAGAGGCGGGTTACCGACCCTTCTACGCGGTCACCCGCCATGCCGACGTGACCGAGGTCGAACGCCAGCACGACAAGTTCCACAACACCCTCGACGCAGTGTTGCAGCCGCAGGCGGTCATCGACGCTCGCAATGCCAAGGGAGCGGCCCTGCGCACCCTGATCCATATGGACGGCGATGACCACAAGAGCTATCGCGGGGTGACCGCCGAGTGGTTCAAGCCCGCCAGCCTGCGTCGACTAGAGGGCCGCATCGCCGACTTGGCCGCCGAGACGGTCGACCACATGCTTGCCCTCGGGGGCTCCTGCGATGCCGCTCGGGACGTGGCGATGAACTACCCGCTGCAGGTGATCATGTCGATCCTCGGCGTGCCCGACTCCGATCTGCCCCGGATGCTCGCCCTCACCCAGGAGCTCTTCGGCTCCGAGGACCCCGAGACCCGACGGGGGACGACTCCCGAGGAGCAGATGGAGGTGATCATCGACTTCGCCATGTACTTCAACGCGCTGACCGCCTCCCGCCGGGAGCAGCCCACAGAGGATGTCGCCTCGGTCATCGCCAACGCCACGATCAACGGTGTGCAGCTCGGTGACCTGGAGACGATGTCGTACTACGTGATCATCGCCTCGGCCGGCCACGACACCACCTCGTCATCAATCTCCGGGGGCATCGAGCAGTTCGCCCGGCATCCCGAACAGTGGGCCGCCCTGCGGGCTGACCCGTCGCTGGTCAACAACGCGGTCGATGAAATCATCCGATGGGAGTCCCCGGTGAAGCACTTCATGCGCACCGCCCAGAAGGACTACACCCTGGCCGGAACTCCGATCGCCGCGGGCGAATCATTGCTGATGTCGTACTGGTCGGCGAACCGTGACGAGACCTTCTTCGAGGACCCGTTCACCTTCGACATCCGCCGCCGCAACGCCGACAAGCACCTCGCCTTCGGCACCGGCCTGCACTTCTGCCTCGGCGCCCAGATGGCCCGCATCGAGATGCGAGCCTTCTTCGCCGAACTCGCCCGCCGCGTTGAAACCCTGTCGTTGAACGGCGAACCCGAGCGCACCAAGTCCACCTTCGTCAGCGGCCTCAAACGCCTTCCGGTCACGTATGCGGCAGCGCCGCCTATGTGAGGGCGTGGGCTCAGTGGGCGCCGGTGGCGGTGAGCCGGGCGTGGGCCCGACGGAGGCCGGCTTCGGCTTCGGCGTCGTGCTCGTGCGCGAGCACAGCTTCGGCGGCGGCCTTCGCCTTCTTGGCGCGTTCGACATCGATTTGCGGAGCGAGTTCGGCGACGTCGGAAAGGATCGAGACCTTGTTGTTCGACACTTCGACGAACCCACCGTGCACGGCGACGTCGAGGACGCCGCCTTCGGCGAGATGGATCTTCGTGTGACACTCGGTCACGGCAGCCAGGAATGGGGCATGACCGGGCATGAAGGCGACATCGCCGCCCCCGAGGGTGCGCGTGATCACCATGGTTGCCTCGCCCGAGAAGAGGACCTTCTCGGGCGAAACCAGTTCAACCTGCATCGTGTTAGCCATGTGTTTCTCCGAAAGTCACAGTAAGGCGGCGAGGGAAGCGCCAGCGACGAGCCGCAAGGAGGGAGCAGCCAAAGCGCAGCGGAGGCCAGTCCCGACCGTCGACATCAGCCTGCGGATTCCTGCAGGGCCTTGGCCTTGGCGAGCACCTGCTCGACACCACCGACGTTCAGGAAGGCCTGCTCAGGCACACCGTCGAGGTCGCCGCGGAGGATGGCCTCGAACGACTCGACCGTCTCGGCGATCGGCACGGTCTCGCCCTGCACACCGGTGAACACCTCGGCGACGTAGAACGGCTGCGACAGGAACCGCTGGATCTTGCGGGCCCGGTTGACGGTGAGGCGATCCTCTTCCGACAACTCATCGAGACCGAGGATGGCGATGATGTCTTGCAGTTCCTTGTAGCGCTGCAGGTTCTCCTGCACGCCGCGGGCGACGCTGTAGTGGCGCTCGCCGACCACGTCGGGCTGCAGAATCGTCGAGGTCGACGCCAGCGGGTCCACAGCCGGGTAGATGCCAAGGGCAGCAACCTGACGCGACAGTTCGGTGGTGGCGTCCAAGTGGGTGAAGGTGGTGAACGGCGCCGGGTCGGTGTAGTCGTCGGCAGGCACGTACACGGCCTGCAGCGAGGTGATCGAACGACCGCGGGTCGAGGTGATGCGCTCCTGCAGCTGGCCCATCTCGTCGGCGAGGGTGGGCTGGTAGCCCACGGCCGAGGGCATACGACCGAGCAGGGTCGATACTTCGGAACCGGCCTGCACGAAGCGGAAGATGTTGTCGACGAACAACAACACGTCCTGGTTCTGCACGTCACGGAAGTACTCGGCCATGGTGAGGGCTGAGAGGGCGACCCGCAGACGCACGCCCGGCGGCTCGTCCATCTGGCCGAACACCAGGGCGGCCTTCTCGAACACGCCCGACTCGGTCATTTCCAGCATGAGGTCGGTGCCCTCACGGGTGCGCTCGCCGACACCGGCGAACACCGACACACCACCGTGGTTCTGAGCCACGCGACGAATCATCTCGGTGATGAGCACGGTCTTGCCGACGCCAGCGCCACCGAACAGACCGATCTTGCCACCGGCCACATAGGGGGTGAGCAAGTCGATGACCTTGATGCCGGTCTCGAACAATCGCTTCGACGGCTCGAGCGCATCGAAGTCGGGGGCGGGACGGTGGATTGCCCAGCGCTCGATGTCGGCGAACTCGGCATTGTCGCCGTCGAGCACATCGCCCCACACGTTCCACACGTGGCCGAGGGTGCGGTCACCGACCGGCACCCGAATGCCGTAACCGGTGTTGCGCACCGTGGCACCACGGGTCAGGCCGTCGGTCGGCTTCATGCAGACGGCGCGGACGCGGCTGTCACCGAGCTGCTGGGCCACTTCGGCCAGCACTTCGATGTCGTCGCCACCCACGCTGATCGTCATCGACAGCGCGGTGTTCAACTCGGGCAGGCTGCCGCGAGGGAACTCCACGTCGATGACGGGGCCGGCGATGGAGACGACCCGGCCGTCCTTCAAGTTGTTCTCGGTCATAGTCATGACTGTGCTCCTGATACTCAGATCGTCTCGCCGTACTTGATCGCGTGGGCCTGTTTGGCCTGCGCAATCCAGTCCTCGCGCTCAATACGGCCCTTGAAGGCCAGTTCTTCGCCGATTCGCTCGATGTCCTCGGGGGACCACGATGCGATCTGGCGGAAAGTTGTGACGCCGATGGCGGCAAGCTTCTTCACGATGACCGGCCCGATGCCGTCGATCTCTTCTTCAAGATCGTCGGGCGCATCAGATGCCACCGAAGGAACAGGGGCCGGGCGATCAATCACTGCGGTCGAAGCGGCAGCTGATGCCGATATGAAGCCTTGTGGGGCCGACACGTGAGCGGAGCTCGGTGCCGCCGGGTTGACGGCCGTGCCACCCTTCGACGAGGCGAACAAGGCATCCTCGGCGTCATCGCCGAGGCCGACGATCCGAATGTCGCCCTTCTTGTTGCCGAGCGCCTCGGCGCCACTGACGATCTCCATGATCTCGGTGGTGATCGAGTCTTGGCGGGCCCGGTTCATGATGCGGCTGAGGTTCTTGATCAATTCCTCGGCGTTGTCGGTGGCCGACTTCATTGCCCGCTGACGAGCAGCGTGCTCCGAAGCCGCGGCGTTCAGCAATGCGGCGTAGATACGGGCCTCGACGTACCGCGGCAGCAGGCTGTCGAGGATCGTCGATGCGTCGGGTTCCATCTCATATGAGGCGCTCGCCCCGTCGCCTCCCGGCTTGCCATCGCCACCGGCGACCAGGTCACGATCGAGCGGAACCAGCGGACGCAACACGACTTCCTGCGATCCGGCCGAGATGAAGCGGGTGTAGACCAACTCCACCGAGTCGACATCGCCAGCGGCATACGCCGCAACAACGGCTTTTCCGATCGTGCGAGCGTTCTCGTAGGTCGGGTTGTCGCTGAAGCCGGCGTGTGACCCGGCGATCGTGTAGCCGCGATACCGGAAGTACGACTCGGACTTACGTCCGACGGTGACGACGGCGTAGTCCTTGCCCGCCAGCACGTCGGCCTTGATCTCACCCTCGGCGGCCCGCACGACACCCGAGTTGTAGCCACCGCAGAGACCACGATCGGCGTTGATGACCACGTAGCACTTGGTCTTCTGTTCCGGACGTCCGGTCAGCAGCGGGCTGCGAACGTCCCCGCCGGCCGATGCGAGGTCTTTGACAACCTCGGTGATCTGCTCCGAATAGGGGACGGCGGCAATGACGCGCTGCTGGGCCTTGACGATCCGGGAGGCGGCGATGAGTTCCATCGCGCGCGTGATTTTCTTCGTGGCCTGGACGCTACGAATGCGCCCACGAAGAATTCGTTCCTGACCACCTGCCATGGCTCGACTTACTCCGTCGCCAGGGTCTTGTTGCTGGCTGCAGCACCGAGCTCACTGGCATCGGTGGCGAGCGGGTTCGCCGAGCCACCGCCGCCATCTGCGCCAGAGACGAATTGCGCCTTGAACGCGTTGATCACGTCACCGAGCTCGTCGGGCACGCCCTTCTTGCGGGTCGTCAGGTCGTCGAGCATTGCCGAGTGGCGGCTGTCGACATAGTCGAGCAGTTCCGACTCGAACCGCTTGACATCGCTGACGGCAACGTCATCGAGGTAGCCGCGAACGCCGGCGAAGATCGACACGACCTGCTTGGCAACCGACATCGGGCTGTTGAGCGGCTGCTTGAGCAGCTCGACCAGGCGATATCCGCGCTCGAGCTGAGCCTTGGAGATGGCGTCGAGTTCCGAACCGAACGTGGCGAACGCCTCGAGCTCGCGGAACTGGGCGAGGTCGAGCTTCAACGTTCCGGCAACGGCCTTCATCGAGCCGGTCTGCGCCGCGCTGCCCACGCGGGACACCGAGATGCCCACATCGACGGCGGGACGAACACCCGACTTGAACAGGTTGTCCTGCAGGTACACCTGGCCGTCGGAGATCGAGCTCACGTGGGTCGGACTGTACGCCGACACGTCGCCGGCCTTGGTCTCGATGATCGGCAGGGCTGTCAGCGAACCAGCACCCTTCTCGTCGGAGAGCTTGGCGGCGCGCTCGAGCAGCCGGGAGT
>JANNNL010000613.1:0-2434 GCA_031398525.1 Actinomycetes bacterium
GCCGACGCGGCGTGGGCGCGGAGTTCGGCCATCGTGACGAACTCCAACGAGTACTGATGGCACGACTCCAGCCGCACTGGCGCGGCATAGCCGGCGTCGAACGCTTCCTTCCAGCGAGCGGCGCACACGCACCAGTGGTCACCTGGGACGAGGCCGGGGAACCCGTACTGCGGCATCGGCGTGCTCAGATCGTTGCCGGAGGCCTTCGAGAATCGCAGGAATTCCTCGGTCATCTCCACGCACACGGTGTGGACACCGATGTCGTCGGGCCCGGTGTGGCAGTAACCGTCGCGGAAGAAGCCGGTCATCGGAGAGGTGCAGCACTCGTCGAGTTCGGTGCCGAGGACGTTGAGAGCCATGGACGGACGGTAGCCGAGTCGAATTAGGCTTCGGGCATGCTCGACGCCGCCGTCATAGAACTTGCTCAGGGAACCAACTTCGGGACGCTCGCCGTCCATCTGCCCAGTGGGGGCATCATGTCGCACGTAATGTGGGTCGATGCCGACGACGACCACATCCTGATCAATACCGAGGTTCATCGCGCCAAGTTCAAGGCGATCGAGGCCAATCCGAACGTGACCGTCACCATCTGGTCGGCAGTCAGCGCCTACAACTTCGCCGAGGTGCGCGGCACCGTCGTCGAGACGGTCCGCGGCGACGCCGCTCGTGCCCACATCGACGCCCTGGCTCAGAAATACACCTCGGCCGACTATTCCGGTCAGATCGAAAGCGAGCGGGTCATCCTGAAGATCGCTCCTACCCGCCAGCTCAGCCGCTGAGGCGATGCACGACGCGCCAGCATCGAGGCTGCTGACCGCCGCGTTAGGAGATGCTGACGCCGAGGAGATTGCCGACGAGGTACGTCACGCCGCAGGCGACGAGGAGAATGATGACTTGGCGCACGGCTGAGCGGCTGACGGATCGTTCGGCGACCTTGCCGATGCCGGCTCCGACGAGGGACGCGGCGACGACGCCGATCAGGACCGAAGCGAGTTTGGCGGCGTTGCCCGAGCCCCCGAACCACGGAATGACCGGGAGCAATGCGCCGACGAGGAAGCAGACAAGTGACAGCCCGGCCGCGGCCCAGGGTGATCCGAGCGAACCCGGATCGACGCCGAGTTCCTCGCGGACGTGGACGGTGAGTGCGGCCTCGGGCGACTGCATGACCTCTTTGGCCGCGGTGCGGGCGACGCCCTGGGACATGCCGTGGCCCTCGTAGATCGCGGCGAGTTCGGCGGTTTCCGAGCGGGGGTTGCGAGCGATCTCGCGGCGCTCGACTTCGAGTTCGCGGTTGATCAACTCGTTCTGCGCCGAGATCGACACCCACTCGCCCGCCGCCATGCTGGCTGCGCCGGCAACTGCGCCGGCCAGGCCAGCCAGGCGGACGACCGATGGCGCGACGCCCGAGCCGGCGAAGCCGATGACCAGGGAGACGTTGGAGACCAGGCCATCGCTGATGCCGAACACCGCCGCGCGAGCCAAGCCCCCGGCAACGGATCGATGGCCCGCATGAACGTCGCCGAGCTTCGCCGCGGCCGGGTGTGCTGTCACTCCGCAGAGGTTACCGGGATGCGTCAGACGCCTCGCCAGGTATTGATCAGACTGACGTAGCGGCGGGCGATTTCAGCGACGGCTGCGTCGCGATCGATTTCGCCGCGCAGATGGGCCTGCATCGCCGACTGCCACAGTGTCTTGCCGATGGCGAAGCCGCAAAATGTCGGACACTCCCGTGCCGCGCCGAGCCAGCCGGTGGCGCGTTCCATCGTCGTGCCGCGGCCGAGGACCACCGCCCGCGCGTGGTCGCGCCCGCCCGCCGTGATCGCCGCAACGACCGTTCGGCACGAGGCGGTGTCATCGAGCCCCTCGACCTTCCACACATCCGGCTCGGCCCCGGCGACCAAGATCTGTTCGACGGCTTCGGCCATCAGTTCCGCCCGGGCCGCGGACGGTTCGCGCGCCGGGGTGAGGAACTCGACGATCAACTGGCGGTTGTGGACTCGCATCCACGTCGACAGCGAGGCGAGCAAGTCGCCTTGACGACCGTTGAGGATCACATCGCCGTGAGGATCCCATCGCACCAGCACCTTGATCGCGTCGGGATCGAAACGCTCGACGTGCTCGGCGAAGTCGTCGCCGTACTCGAACGCCAACTCTTCACGACCTGATGCCTCGATCGGCATCACGACGCGTGCGCCCAGCGCTCGGGCGGTGGAGGCGAACGAGCTGCCGTACTCCTCGTCGATCAGAATCGCCGCACCGTTGGATCGGACGCTGGTGGGCAATGCGGCGAACGCGGCCGAGAAACCCTCGAAGAGGAGGTGTTTTACCGTGACGAGCGTTTCGTGGTCGGTGGAGTTGACGATGCGGCGAAATGAGTCGCGGTGGTCGAAGGCGAACAGAAACCATTGATCAGGCGTCGACGACATGGACCTCT
>JANNNL010000261.1:0-3720 GCA_031398525.1 Actinomycetes bacterium
CGATCGCCATCAAGGCGACGTTAGCGATTGGCGCCGATACCTTCGTGCTTCGTGAGTACCCCTGCCCCGACGTTGCCTGCTGGACCACTGGACGGGTTGCTCGTCGCCGACTTCTCTCGGGTCCTTGCCGGCCCGTACGCAGCGATGGCGTTGGGCGATCTGGGGGCCGACGTCATCAAGGTCGAACGGCCGGGATCGGGCGACGACACCCGGGCGTGGAGCCCCCCCGAGGTCGATGGCACGAGCACCTACTACCTCGCGCTGAATCGCAACAAGCGCTCGATGACTCTCGATCTCACCGATCCGGCCGATCAGCGCCTCGCGGTGCGCTTGGCCGAACGAGCCGACGTGCTGATCGAGAACTTTCGCCCGGGCACCCTCGATCGTTACGGGTTGGGGTTCGACGACCTACGGGGCGCCAACCGTGGTCTGATCTACTGCTCGATCACCGGATTTGGCGAGACCCCGGCCGCGGTCGATCTGCCGGGCTATGACCTGCTCGTGCAGGCGGCGAGCGGAATGATGAGCATCACCGGGGATCCCGACTGGCCGCCGTTGAAGGTCGGCGTCGCGCTTGTCGATCACATCTGCGCGCTGCAGGCAACGATCGGGGTGCTCGCCGCCTTGCATCACCGATCACGCACCGGTGACGGGCAACGGGTGTCGGTCTCGCTGATGGGCGCGGCGCTGGCCGCGCTGCTCAATCAGGCGTCGGGCTATATCGGAGCCGGCGTTGTGCCTGGTCGCCTCGGAAACCGGCATCCGTCGGTGGCGCCGTATCAAACGTTCCCAACGGCCAACGGCCACCTGGTGATCGCCTGTGGCAACGACCGTCAGTTCGCAGCGATCTGCCGCGAACTCGAAGTCGCCGGGTTGGCAAGCGACGAACGATTTGCCACGAACGCGGCCCGTATCCGCAATATCGACGCGCTCGACGAGGCGCTGACGGCTCGGTTGCTGACCAACACCCGCGACCACTGGGTCGCTGCGTTCACCGCGGCCGGGGTGCCGGCCGGGCCGATCAACGACATCGCCCAGGCGTTCGCCCAGGCCGCGCGAATCGGGATGTCCGCAATCGTCGAGACGCCAACCGGTGCCGGCCAGACGGTGCGGACCGTGACCAGCCCGGTGGGGCTGAGCGCCACCCCGGCAAGCGTGCGGCGGCCGCCTCCGGGCCTCGGCGAGCATGACGCCGAGCTTCGAGCGTGGCTGGCGTAACCTCCGAAGTCCGCATGAGGTTCCCGGCGATGCAGTTGTGTGCCGACTGCGACTGACCGAACTGCGGTTCGTGCGAGGAACTCCGGCTCGAAGTTGCAGCGTCAGCCCTCGGCGTCAGCCTCGTCGGAGCGTGCGGCGGTGGCGGAACTCCCAATCGACGTCCAGGAGATCGTCGGCCGCATTGCGGTGTTCGGCATGCCGACCGACAGTTGGGCTGACGCGGTGACAACGGCGGGCGGGTCAGCGGACGCCGAGTGACTGATGTCGCGCTCACACCTACGCAGAGATCTTTGCAGCGTTTTGAGCATTGCTTTGATCTCAAACGACGACCTGTCAGCCCGTTGGCCGAACGACTTGCGTCCAGCCGCGCCGTATCGACCGTGCGTCGTCGTTCGATCAACTGCGCGATCACCCGAAGCGCACACGTGTCAGCCTGCCCGAGCGGGCCTTATCGAACGCGGGTGTCAGCTCAGCCGCCCCACTCGACCGTGCGATCAAATCCCTGGAGTTGTGGCGCCGACTGGCGTACCATCCAAATTGCAGCGATCACCATGTGAAGCGTGAAAACCTAGGGGGCCGAGTGACGGATCTGACGCTGAGCGGATTGTTGACTTCGTTTGTCGACTCGCACGGGCCGGGTGTGTTCCGCGAGCCAGGTGTCGCGTCGAATCTGTTGAGCGACGTGCTCGGTGATTCGCCCGATCTCGACCCAGTGTGGAGGCAAGCGCTGGTGGCATCGGTCAGGGATCGGACACTCGCCCGATTGCTCGATCGGGGACCGCTCACCGTCGATGGATGGGCGGCCGACCGGGCCAGGACGCGCAAACCGGACTGGCTGTACGAGGCGTGGGCGGCGCCGTGTGATCGCGAGGTCTTCCCGGTTGAAGTGCTCACCGATGGGGGATTCGGTGTCTACGCCGTCGACTTGTGCCGACGTTTCGGGTTCCAGCCAGTCCGCCCGATGCCGACGCAACGGCCGATCGAAGCGATGCTCGCATTGGCCGCCGACGGTGCCGTAATGCGGGTGGCCGGCATCAAGCTCTCGCCACTCGACGGTGGCGGAAACGGCGGTGGTGTCACCCCGACGCCTGTGCATGCCACTGCTCCGAGAGCGCCCTACGCGGCAATCGTGAGTCAGGCCGCGTCGGGCGAGACGCTCGGCGACCGGGTCGCAAGCCTCGGTCCGGCCTCGGCTACTGCGGGCTCATCGGTCATGCGCACGCTTTCCGCTGCCGTCGCGGATCTGCATCGGCAAGGAATCACCCATGGTTTGATCGGAACGGAGAACATCCTGTTCGACACCTGGCAGACCGTTGTCCTGACCGATGCCGGACTGGCCGGACTGGCCGGACGCACCGCAACCGTCGACAACGACCTTCAAGCTCTTGCGACTGTGGCGTTCTACGTGTTCTCCGGGGCGGCGCCGCCGGCCGGCACCCATCGCAACTCCGTCGCCAAGCTCATCGATGTCGCCCCCCATGCGCCGACCGCCTTGGCCGCGCTCGTCGACCGCACCCTCAGCCCCGACGCCCAGGGCGTGAGGCCAACTGCGCTCGACTACTACCGCTCGCTCGACCTCACCCCACCGCCGCCACCTCCCATCTCCGATCCGCGCCCGACGACGGACGCAGCTCCCGACGCAACCACGGCGTCGCCTCCGACAAGCGAACCGGTCCCCGTTCCCGCCGCCGTAGCCCGCCCCGAGCCTCGGGTCGGACGCAAGGCTCTCGCCGGCGCCCTCGCCGGGATCCTGGTCATCGGGGCGGGCGTCGCGTTCGCCGTGAAGTCACGCAGCAACGACGACTCAGCAACTTCGCCGTCCACCGTGACGACCGTGGTGACCGTAGCGACCCCTGCGAACTCGACCAGTCCATCTGCGGCGACGTCGTCGATCGCCGTGGCGGCCACTGCGACCTCTGGATCGACGCCGGTTTCGACGATTGGTGTGGCACCGGCCGCGGAACTCACTGCGGTCGACGGCATGGTGCCGGTCGAGGCAGGAATATACCCCGTCGGCTCGGCCAAGGGTGGCGTCAAGTCTCCCACCAGGGCAGAGGACCAGGTCCTCGACGGATCTCTGTCCCGCCCGGTCGAGCTGAAGAAGTTCTTCATCGATGTAACAGAAGTCTCGAACGAGGAGTACTTCCGATGGCTCCAGACCGGCCCTCCCGGCGTTCCGACCCCAAACTATTGGGGAGATGACGGCGCGCTGGACGCGGGAACCGAGAAAAGGCCCGTGCAGGGCGTTGCGATCGAACATGCCGATGCCTTCTGCCGGGCTCTCGGCAAGCGGCTACCGCACGAGGACGAGTGGGAAGTCGCCGCGGCAAGCACGCAGCCATTCACATCTCCGACCAACGACGACACGACGTACGACGTCGGAATTCAGCCAGCCAATGTCAGTTCGGTTGGAGCGTTCGACATGGTCGGCAACGCCTGGGAATACGTGACCGACTCCTATGAGCAGTCCATTCGGGACGACCCGAACATGGTGGTCATTCG
>JANNNL010000645.1:0-4084 GCA_031398525.1 Actinomycetes bacterium
CCTCCATCCGGTCGAGCAGCACCGGAGGGCTACCGGCAATTGCCGCACGGACTTGTAGACGGGTCATCGCCGGTTCGTGCGACGTGATGCGCAAAATCGCGTCGACCGGCACGACAGCAGGAACTTGAAGTTCAATCGTGAAGCTGCCGTCGGCCGTCACGGTGGTGCCTTGGCTGACGAAGATGACCGGGTCCAACGCGGCGTGGGCGACGCCCGGCGCGGCGAACGTACCGGTTGCAAAGATCCCAGTCGCGAGAATCCCGGCCGCCAGCATCGGTCGACCGATCGCTGGCCGCGGCATCACGGGATGTTGTCCAGTGGACGCTGCAACACGACCAGTCGCGCCGGCTGCATCACGTACCCACAGCCCTGGTACAGGTTCAAGGCCGGGGTGTTGTCGCTTTGAGTGTTGACGGTGACGGTGTGGGTTCGCCACCGTCGGGCCCAGCGCAACCCGTCGGCGACGAGCAGCGCTCCAATGCCGATCATGCGGGCCTCGGGCATCACGGCGAGTCGTTGCAAATACGCGGCGCGTCCCCCTCGACCGCTGATGGCATATCCGAGCGGCATGCGATCGGCGATCGAATCACCCTGTCGGACGGCAACGGCGATGCGCGAACTCGGCGTGGCGCGGATCGCATCGAGAACCCCCTCGGCGTCAAGCCCCCACCCGGAGGGAAACGCGTGCTGATCGAGTTCGGCGAGGAGGCCGGCATCGGCGGGGCGGCCTCGTCGAATACGCACCCCGATGGGGGGCAGGTGTGGCGGCACCCGGAGCGTGCCGGTCAGTCGACTGTCGTACTGCAGCAGGGCCAATTCCTGCGCCGGAGTGAACCCGAGTGCGTCGTATGGTCCGCGCTGGGCTGGGCGAATCGCTCCGGTGCGAATATGGGTGTACCCCAACTCGCTGAGTTGATGGAGCCACGACCGCAGTACGGCGGGATGCAGCCCGCTGCGAAGGTCGAGGGTGACAAGGTGAGCGACATTGTTCGACCCGGGCCACGGCCGAACCCGCGCCGACGCTCCACCACCGCGCAAGACATGCCCGGTGGTGCGCTGACCGGCGGAGGGTTCGTCGACGCTTTTGACCACTGGCCACGACGGTAGCGTTCGCGACGTGCCACTCCTGTTCATCACCCATGAGGCGTATCTCGATCACATTGCCGGAGAGCATCATCCCGAACGCCCGGCGCGGCTCGATGCGGTGCTCGCCGGGGCGCGTGGGGCCGATGTGATTGAGGGCCTGGTCCCCGTGAGTCCCCGGGCCGCAACCAGGCTCGAACTCGAGCGAGTTCACACCCCGGCGTATCTCGACCGCATCGAGGCCACCGTGGCCGCCGGTGGTGGGTATCTCGACCCCGACACGGCCGCGTCGCCGGGTTCGTGGACGGCCGTGACGTTGGGGGCCGGCGCGGGGTTGACCGCCATCGAAGCCCTCGACCGCGGCGACAGTGGAGCGAGCGCCGCGTTCTGCGCGGTTCGTCCGCCGGGGCACCATGCCACCCCCGACCGGGCGATGGGCTTCTGTCTGATCTCCAACGTTGCGGTTGCTGCCGCGCATCTGGCCGAACGTGGGGAACGGGTGGCGATTGTCGACTACGACGCCCATCATGGCAACGGCACCCAAGAGGCGTTCTACTCCGACCCGCGGGTGTTGTATGTCTCACTGCACCAGTGGCCGCTGTACCCGGGAACCGGCTGGTACAACGAGACTGGTGAGGGGTCGGGCCGGGGCACCACGTTGAACGTTCCGCTACCCCCGGGAGCCACCGGTGACATCTACCTGCGGGCGTTCGACGAATTGATCGGGCCGGCGATCACCGGGTTCGGTGCCACCTGGCTGATCATCTCGGCCGGGTTCGACGCCCACCGGTTCGATCCGATCACCGACCTGGGCCTGTCATCGCACGACTACGCGCTGCTAACCAGCCGGTTGACCACGCTGGTGCCGGCCGGTCGGCAACTGATCATGCTCGAAGGTGGCTATGACCTTGAGGCGTTGACCATGAGCACCGCAGCGGTGCTGGGCTCGTTGCTCGACCAGCCGTATCAGTCCGAGAGTTCGACGAGCGGCGGCGCGGGCCAGCGCCGACTCGACGAAGTCATCGCCGCCTGGTCTGAGGTCTAATCGACCGGGGTGAAGTTGGGGACTTCGCCGCGGGTCCGCTTCAGTTCCCAGAAGCAATCGATCCCAGCGGTCATCATCAAACCGTCCCAGAGTCGGAGTCCGTCGGCGAGCTGAAGGCGACGTGTGATCACCGGCCCGAAGAATCCGACTCTCTTGCCTGGCACGGTCTCGAACCCGAGAATCGGGGTGCCGACGTCGGGTCCGGTCAGACCGAGACCTTCATCCATGCTGGCCCGGATGGTTTCGTCCCACTGGTCGTCGTCGGCCGCAGCGGCGTGATGAGCGGGAAGCCCGACTTCGGCCAACGCCGTGGCAGCCGACACCATGGAGTCCTGCTGGTGATGAATGTGCTCGCCGTATGCGGTGTAGAGCGCACCGATCGGCGCGTCGCCTTCGGCGGCGCGCACCGATTCCAACACCCGCAGCAGACCGAGGGTGTGGGTGACTCGTGGGAAGAACGGTGAGTCGGGAGTGGTTTGGTTCTTGATCAGCAGGCTGATCGGTCGCCACGCGACGTCGATGTCACGGTGCGCTGCAATATCGACGACCCAACGGGACGTCAGCCAGCAGAATGGTCAAACCGGGTCGATCCAGAAGTCGAGTTTCATATCCCTCTGCCTATCACTGACGGCCTATCACTGACGGCCTATCACTGACGGCCTATCACTGACGGCCTATCACTGACGGCCTATCACTGACGGCCTATCACTGACGGCCTATCACTGACCACCGGACCGGGATGACCTGGCCGGGTGACCGGGATCAGTCGTCCTTGAGGGCGACGGCGTTCGGGGTAACGTTCATTTTCGGCACGTACTCCGCAACCTCGATGTCACGCGCTTCACCGGCGTAGGTGACGCGCAGATTGGTCCGGCAGGTCTCGCACGGACCGTAGAACCGGGCCGTCGCGTCGGCTGCGCAGCGCGGACACGTGAACGACAACAGTTCGGCATTCACTTCAATCATGATCAGCCTCGGCGGGCACGTTCGGCCTGATCGCGTCGGGCGCGAGCTTCGACCTGCTTGCGGGCCTTGTCGTCCTTGCGCTTTTGCTTGACGGCTTCGTCGGCGGTGGAGGCGGGTCGCACGATGGTCGGTGTGGCGACAACGGCGGGCAGGCCGACGACTTCGTCGTGTTTGAGCAGCTTGGTGCAGGTGACCGCCGCAGCGGCTTCACCGGCGACGGTCGAGGCGAGCATCATCCGAACCGTGCCCAAACCGTGGCGCTCGATGAGGCCGGGGATGACGGCCTGCAACTGGTCTTCGGACGGGTTGTCGGAGTTCTCACCCAACTCGGTGATGCAGTCGTCGAGACATGGATCGACGAGCACCAACGAGATGCGCTCGAGGGTGCCGTTCATTCGGCCGCGCTGGGCGGCGGAGCGGACCATTGCTACCGGCTCGGCGGTTTCGGCCGCAGCCATGGCGATCATCTGGTCGAACGGGCTGCGGAGTTCTTCGGTGACCTTGTCGAGCAGGCCCTGCAACTCGGTGTCGTCGATGGCGTTGATCGCCCGATCGAGCAGAGAGAGGGCGGCGAGGCGGGTCTTGACCTGGTTCATGCGGCCTCCACGGTAGCTGGCCACGGGCCCGGCGCGGCAGCGACTGCTGGTTGAGGGCCGGGTACCAGGGTGTGACGCGCTACGCTCGACCTCGTGCCTGGCGCTGTCATCATGGTCATTGTCCTGCTGGTTCTCCCGATCATCGTGTGTATGTCGGGAGCCGTCGCCGCGGCGATCATCGGCCACTTCCTCACCGTCGACGGTGAAGTGCGCAACGAAGGCAGCGAACTGCTCGACCTCAACGTCTGAGTCTGGTTCGAGGTCGGGCGGCATCGTCTGCTCGGGTCTGTCATTCTGAACGGCATGCACCGACACGACATGTCGACCGAAGTTCTCACTGAGGCCGTGATTCGTTACGCGATCGAGCGGACACAACTCGACCCGCCGCCCCTCG
>JANNNL010000647.1:0-2275 GCA_031398525.1 Actinomycetes bacterium
CCTGTGGGGCCTGTCGCGGCTCTTGCGCATTGCACCGGTGAGCCGGGAGATGATTCTCAACTTCGTCGCCCAACATTCCCTCGCCCTACCGCGGTCGTACTGATGGCTGCACCCACCGCGCCCACCCGCCGGGGGGTCGCGAGACGGGAGCAGATTCTTGGAGCGGCCGCCGACTTGATGGCCGAGCGCGGATTTCACGCCGTCGGAGTCAGCGACATCGGGGCCGTCGTCGGGGTCACGGGGGCAGCGCTGTATCGGCACTTCGTGAGCAAGCCCGCTTTGTTGGTCGCCATCTTCGACCGCGCCGTTGACGGTCTGCTCGGCGACGCCGAACGCCTGACGGCAGATGGTCGGCCGTCGACGATTGAACTGCTCGGCGATCTGGTAGCCGCCCATCTGGCGTTCGCCCTGAGCGACCGATCGGTACTCGCCGTCTACGCCCGAGAGCACCACAACATGCCCCCCGACGACCTTCGTCGGCTCCGACGGAACCAGCGTCGCTATGTCGACGTGTGGATTCGCGTCCTCGTCGGGGCGGTTCCAACGATCGATGACCGACAAGCGCTCGCCCGGGTCGAGGCCACCTTTGGCTTGCTCAACTCGGTACCGAATGTGTCGTCAACCCTGACCGACGACGAGCTGCGCGTCGAGTTCTCGACCATCGCCCTCGCCGCCCTCACTGCGCCACCGCTGCCAGCGCGGACCCATCACGCGTCGGCCGTTCGTCTCGAACAGAACCGCTGATCAGGGCGCGCGCTACCGTCGGGACACACGTCGCAACGGGAGGTACGGACATGAACGCCGATGACTTCATTCTGATCAGCGTGGACGACCACCTGGTCGAACCGCCGACGATGTTCGACGCCCACATTCCCGAGAAGTACCGAGCATCGGCTCCCCGGGTCATCCGCTTGGAGAACGGATCGGACGTGTGGAGCTTCAATGGGAGCCAGATTCCCAACATCGGACTCAACGCGGTCGCCGGTCGCCCGAAAGAGGAGTATGGGGTGGAGCCCACGGCCTTCGACGAGATGCGGCCCGGGTGCTGGGATGTCAACGAGCGAGTGAAGGACATGAACGGCGGCGGCGTGCTCGCCTCGATGTGCTTTCCGTCGTTCCCCGGGTTCTCGGCCCGCCTTTTCGCCACCGCCGACGACAAAGATCTCGCCCTCGCCGTGCTGCGGGCCTACAACGATTGGCATATCGACGAGTGGTGCGGCTCGCATCCGGGCCGGTTCATCCCGATGGGTCTGGTGCCGCTGTGGGATCCGCAAGTCGCCGCCGAGGAGGTCAAGCGCATCGCGGCCAAGGGCGTGCACAGCATCACCTTCACCGAGAACCCGGCCGCGCTCGGCTACCCGAGCTTCCACGACGCTCACTGGGACCCGCTGTGGACGGCGTGCACCGACCACGATGTGGTGTTGTCGATTCACCTCGGCTCGTCAGGGAAGCTGGTCATCACCGCCCCTGACGCTCCGGTCGATGTGATGATCACACTGCAGCCGATGAACATCTGCCAGGCCGCCGCCGACCTGCTCTGGTCGCGGATCCCCAAACACTTCCCGACCTTGAAAATCGCCCTGTCCGAAGGCGGCACCGGGTGGATTCCGTACTTCCTCGATCGTCTCGACCACACCTACGACATGCATCACCTGTGGACCGGGCAGAACTTCGGTGACCTGAAGCCCAGCGACGTCTTCCGCCGCCACTTCCTGACGTGCTTCATCTCTGACCCGGTCGGTATCCATTTGCGCCACATGATCGGCATCGACAACATCGCCTGGGAGTGTGACTACCCCCACTCCGACTCGTCATGGCCGCACGCCCCCGAGGAACTGGCGGGCGTCACCGACGGCGTATCCGACGGAGACCTCGCCAAGATCACCCACGAGAACGCGATGAACTGGTACTCGTTCGAGCCGTTCGCCCACCGTTCCAAGGCCGACAGCACGGTTGGCGCCTTGCGCGCTGTGGCCGGCGATCACGACGTCGCCATCCGCCCGTTCGACAAAGGCCGCTTCACCAAGCAACTCGGTGCCGACCTCGGAGAACTCCAAGCGGTCGCACCGGTCTGATTCCCGTAGCCTCGACGGCACTTCCGTCGATCATCACCGGGTGGGCGAGCCGCCGACCGCCGGTGTGTTCAGCGAGATCGACGACCGCCGATCGACCCTGTGCTCACCGGCATCGGCGTCGACGACTTCGGGCCGCCCGACTATGAGCGGGTCTGCGACCCCGATCACGTCGCGCGCCTTGTCGGTATAGTCGAGTTGAT
>JANNNL010000682.1:0-17745 GCA_031398525.1 Actinomycetes bacterium
CTTCTCGCGCTCACGCGCCGCCGACTGCCCCGATACTCCCTGTCGCAGCGTCTTGAATGTGTCGAGGAACATGACGCCTCTGCAGGCCGATCCACCCCGTGCGGGTAGGTGAATGACGGCGTCGTTGAGGAAACGCTCGGCCAATTCGGAGTACAAGTCTTGCGACTGGGCCTGCCGCAACCGCAAGAAGTCCTCCTGGCCGACTTTCCCGGCCAGCCAGGTTTCGAGCGCGCTGCCCTTGAACTGACGTCCGGCTCGTTTGGTCAGTTGGTTGACGAACCAGCCGATGCCCGGGACGCCCTCGGCCAGGCTTGGCGCGGTATCGGTGAGCAACTCGAACAGCTTGGCGGTCGGCCCGGCGCCTCGCAGCAGCGGTTCGTCGGTGACGCCTTCCTTGTAGCGCAGCCAGGCATAGGCCAGGTCGAACCGGGGGAACGGAATCTCGCCGAATTGGCGGCGCAACTCGGCCAGGGCGGGGGAACTTTCGACGTGATAGGCGGTGCCGCCGGAGTTCGGGTCGAGGTCGAGCGAAGCGCAGGGCGTTCCCGTGGGCAGGCTCTCACGCAGCTTGCGGAGGAGCCATGACTTACCGTTGCCACCCACGCCCCAGAACATCACGACGGGCAGAGGCCAGCCGTCGCGCACATCAAGGGCGCGCTCGATGACCGCCAACTCGCTCACCCGGTTGGTGAAGTTGTCGAATCGCCGTGACGGGCCGTCGAGCGACCCGAGCCGCTGAGGCATGAATCCCTCCCGGTGCATCAGGGTCCGGCCGAAGCAGGCGGACACCGCAATGTAGTCCTCACCGTCGACCCGCGGCTGTTCAGCGACGGCCAGCACCTTCAAGCGCGAGTCAACCTCAGGTTCGGAGGCGGTTGACCTGGCGGACGGCGTTGGGGCGGGGTTCGCTGGTGAGGGTGAAACCGCCGGGGGTGGTGACGACGACGGTTCCGTCGGGCAAGAGTTTCAGATCCCAGCCTCGGCGGTGGATTTGGTGATGATGGCGGCTGCAGAGCAGGACCAAATTCGAGAGTTCGGTGAGGCCCATGTGACGCCAGAACTGCACGTGGTGGGCTTCGCACCAGGCCACTTTGCGGTTGCAGCCGGGGTGGCGGCAGCCGCCGTCTCGTTTGGCGACGACTCGGAAGATGTCGAGCGGTACGGTGCGGGACTCGCGCCCGATGCTCAGCGGCACATCGGCCGACATCACGAACCGTTGAATCCGTGAGTCGCACAGGTATGCCTCGGTCGCCGACGAAGTCAACGGCTCACCGTCGACAGTCGTCGCACAGCAATTGGCGTGACCGAGTTGTTCGGCGTCGAGGTTGAGTTCGACGTGGGGGCGGTGGCGGGGGGTGCCGTCGCGGTCGTGGTTGGCGTTGAAGAACGCACACACGTCGTGCAAGGCATCGGCGTTGCGTTCGGACAGGCTGCGGGTGTCGCCGGAGCCTTCCCACTCCATGGCCGTACCGATCGCCCGTTCGAACTCCGTCGCGATCGTCGGGTCGAGCGTGAACCGGCCGACGAGCGCGCCATCACCGGCTCGGGCAAACGACAACTCACGCTCGGGAACATCGGGCGGTGGCGGGCCATCGGCGACAGCTTCGGCGTTACGCCGCCAGGCCCGGCAGGCCTGCTCGGAGTCGCGAACCGTCAGCAGGGCGATGATCTCGACCAGCTCGGCGGCATGTTCGACGAAGATCGACTCGGTGACCGAATCGACATTGAGTTGCAGCGCCCGCACCTGCCCGGCCGACAATCGGGACGTCACCGCCGCCTCGGCGACCACCTCGTGACGGTCGAGGAATCGGGCGCGCCGGACCAGGAGCGCGGCGTCGGTATCGGACATGCGGCAGTGGTGGCGCAGCCAAGTAGCCATGCTGGCCGACCCGTCGAACGCAAAATCGCGAGCGTTGTCGAATCGAGCTACCGCAAGGGCGAGACGGGCTGAAGCCCGTTCATGCTCAGCCCACACCGCGGCGAACTCGTCGAGAACCAGGGTGCTCTCATCGTCAAGGTGGGCCGCCGCAACCATGCCCCCATCGTACAGGTGTTCGTTGTCGAAGGCAACCGAAAAGGTCTATTTACCAGGACTAATGTGGATTTCAAGCTAGTCACACAGGGGAGGGTTTGCCCCGTCGAGGAGGAGGTCGAAGTTGGGGTGGCCGCCCAATCAGCACGCCTCCGAGGAGCGCCATAGACGCCTCGCGGCCCACCTATATGAGTTCGAGATCAAGGGTCTTTCCGTCGCGTTCGACGATGAGATGAGCGTGTGCCCCGAGAGCGGAGAGATAGCTGATCAGGGTGCTGACTTGCGCCGCAGTTGGGTCTCGTTCCAGGCGCGACACTTGGGGTTGGGTGCGACCCCAAGCGATGGCTACTTCGTCCTGGGTGAGGCCGAGGCTCTGGCGCAGGGTCGCGAGTGCGACGAGCAAATGGTGGCGGTGCTCCCGCTCGGCGGCAACTTGGGGGATGCGCTCGCGCAGCACGGGGTCGGTGATGCCGTCAAACAGTTCTCGTTCAACCGGGGTGGTGGCATGAGCGAGGAAGTCTTCGGGGCGGAACGGTTCGCTGTTCATAGGTGTCCTTTCATCAGTTCGTAGACCTGGTGGGCGATCGGGACCCAGGTGTCGTACCAATCACCACGTTCGTATGGCCAGTGGTCCTTGTCGCCGATCACGCTTGCGACCAGTAGGTCGTCGGTGTGGAACACAAGGAGGCATCGGATGGTGTATCGCCGTCCGCCGATGATGGCTTGATTGCGTGTCTCGGTGAGGTTTGGGTCGCCAGCGATGCGGTGGCGTACGTCGGGGAGGGGAGTTGTGCTGCTCGGCCGTGTTGAGCAAGGTAGCGGAAGCTCTCATCGACGTTGATCTGGAGGAATTCGGGTAGGCGGTGGACAAACGGTGTGATGAGCGGGTGGTAAACGATTCTCGCCACGCACGAAGCATAGCAGAATCGTTATATAACGATTCTGCTATTTGATGGATCACGGGGTGGGGCCCGAAGGGTGTGCAGCTCGCTCGGCTCAGAGTCGAGCGAAGAGCCTGGCGGCTTGTTCGGCGGCGTGGGCGCGAATCTCGGACGAGTCGACGAGGGTGGGGACACCCGAGCGCAGCAATACGGTGCCGTCGGCGCGGATCACGTCGGTGGCGCGGATGCCGGGGGAGAAGGCGACGTGCCAGGGGGAGTCGGCGTGGTCGTAGTTCCACGTCACCACATCGGAGCGGGCCTCGGGGACCAACCACCAGCCGGCTTCGAGCCACGACCACACGGTGACGGGACTCTCCAGCACGTCGTCCTCCCGCAGGCGCACGTATGCGAGGCGGAACTCTTCGAGCATGTCGGCGCCAATGCCGTCGGTCCCCAAGATGATCGGGTTGGTGGGGGCGAATCGCACAGGTCGGGCGTAGCCGACGGAGTTGTTCATGTTCGACCGCGGGTTGTGGGCGAGCGTGCCCCGCAGCCCGTGATCCGACGGCAGATGCACACCGTGGACCAGCAACCAGTCATCCGACGAGAACGGAGCGAGACGGGCTTCGACCCCGGGCTCCAACGCACCCTCGGCGACGTGGACGTGGACCCCAACCCCGAGGCGCGCAGCCATATCCGCCGCGGCCGCCAACGTTTCGTCGGAGCAGGTGAAGCCGGCGTGCAAGCCGACCATGCCTCGCCCGCCGGACTGGATGAACCGCTCGCACTCTGCCAGTCCCCGTCGCGCCGCGTCAGTCATCCGCGGCGGGGGAGCATCCCAACGGGAGGAGGCCATCTGTGATGAAGGCGTGCCATCGGCCGTCCACCGGTCGGTCGCCCCGTACGCACAGATAACCCGCACGCCCACCTCGGCGCAGGCTTCGGCGATCACCGACAGGCTGCCTTCGATCGCGTTGGGGCTCTCGTGGTGATCGATGATCGCCGTCGTCCCGCACATCAACGCCTCGAGTGCGCCGAGACGGGCTGAGGCTCGCAGCATGTCGAGGTCGAGGGCGGCGTCGAGTCGCCACCAGACCTGTTCGAGGATCGACAGAAATCCCGATGGAGCGACAGGCGGCGCAGGCATCCCGCGGGCCAGAGCGGAGTACAGATGGTGGTGCCCGCACACCAGCCCCGGCGTCGTCGCTCCCATCAGCCCGCCCACCACGATGAGGTTTTCATGTTCTGATGCACGGCAGAACGACTCACGAGAACATGAAAACGGGTCACGAGGCCGAGTCCGTGGTGGCCAGGCGCGAGCGCATCGGCAGGGTCGTGCGCCACACGCCGTCGTGGGCGTGCAACGCGGCGGCGACGGCTCCGGCGGTGGGGACCAGGCCGATCTCGCCAACGCCCTTGATGCCGTAGGGCGCGTTCGGCTGCGGCGATTCGACCAACACCACCGTCACCGGGGGCATGTCCTTCGCCCGAATGATCCCGAGTTGACGCAACGTGGAGTGCAGCGGGAACCCGGTCTCGGGGTCCGACGGGAAGTCCTCGGTCAGCGCGTACCCGAGCCCCATATGGACCGAGCCCTCCACCTGCCCCTCGCAGAGCATCGGGTTCACGGCCCGCCCCACGTCGTGGACGGCGACCACCTGCTCAACCAGGCCCGTTTCCCGCGACACCACGACGAGTTGAGCGGCATAGGAGAACGTCGAGTGGATCGTCGGATGTTCCACCCCCGGCGTGCCCATCTTGTGCGTCCAATCGACGCGGTACTCGCCGAGGTAGTCGACGTCGATCTGGCAGCCGTCGGCCAGCGCGGCCTGGCATGCGGCCTTCACCGCCCCGGCTCCCATCAGGGTGCCGCGCGATCCCGTGGTCTGCCCATTTCCCAGCTCACGGGTGGTATCGACGACGACCCGAATGGTCGATGGCGAGATGCCCAACTCTGAGACCGCGACCTGCAACGCCACGGTGTGGACGCCCTGGCCCATCTCGGTCCAGCCGTGGGCGACGGTGACGGTGCCATCAGCCGAGAAGCGCACGCAGGCCCCGGTGATCTCGACGAACCCGTTGCCGAGGCCGGAGTTCTTCAGCCCGAGACCTAGCCCCACGGCCGCTCCCGACAGCACCGCCGCGTCGTAGGCGGGACGGATCGCATCGAGGCACTCCGCGGCCCCGAGGCAGCCGTCATCCATCTGCTGACCAGGCCCCCACAAATCCCCGGGCCGGATGACGTTGCGGCGACGAATCTCCCACTCCGAGAGCCCCGCGGCGTGGGCCAGACGCGAGACGATGCCCTCCATGGCGAACTGGGCCTGGTTGGCGCCGAACCCGCGGAATGCCCCGCAGACCGGGTTGTTGGTCCGTACGGCAACGGCGTGGACGTCGAGGGCGTCCCAGCGGTATGGCCCGCTCGCGTGGCCGGCCGCCCGCTCCAACACCTTCATCCCGACGCTGGCGTATGCACCCGAGTCTCCGACGGCCCGTACCCGCAGCCCAGTGAACCGCCCGTCGGCTGCGCACCCTGCGGTGTATATCAGGCGGATCGGGTGCCGCTTGGCATGGATCAGGAAACTCTCTTCCCGCGACAGCGTGCACTTCACCGGCTGCCGCAGCAGCCAAGCGGCCAGAGCGGTTTGACCCTGGTTAGCCATGTCTTCTTTGCCACCGAACGCACCACCGTTCGAGACCAGCTCGACCGTCACGGCCTCCCGATGCGCCCCGAGGATCGCGGCGATCTGGTTGCGATCGTCCCACACGCCCTGCCCGCCGGAATACACATGCAACCGACCGTCGGGCTGGGGCACGGCCAGGGTCGACTCGGGCTCGAGGAAGGCGTGTTCGATGCGTTGGGTTTGGAACGTCTCCGACACGGTGAACGCGCTGGCGGCGAGGGCGTCGTCGACCGAGCCACGCTCATACGACGACTCGCTGAGCACATTGGACGACGTGCCCCACACCGCGATATCCGCGTCGGCAGCAAGCGCAGCGTCGACGTCGGTGACCGGCACAAGCACCTCGTATTCGACCTCGATCAGCGCAGCCGCAGAGCGCGCCTGCTGACGGGTCGAGGCCACCACGATGGCCAGTACGTCCCCGGCGTACGAGGTTTGTTCCCCAACGCCGATGAAGATCGGCCAGTCCTGGTAGATAATGCCCACTCGGCGCTCCCCGGGAACGTCGGCCGCGGTGTAGACGGCGACCACACCGGGTGCGGCGAGCGCAGCATCGGTTGAGAGAGACTGCACCAAGGCTCGGGCATGGGCGGTGAGGTGCAGCGCCCCATGGAGCATGCCGGGCACCCGCAGGTCGTCGACGTAACCGCGGTCGCCGAGCGCTAGAGAAGCGGCCTCGTATTTGGCGGCCGAGGTACCGATTCCTCCGCCCGACGAGACGGCGACGGAAGTTCCCTGGGCGACCGATTCGATCGCATCGAGCACCTTGACGTAACCGGTGCAGCGGCACAGGTGCGCCCCGAGATGGCGGCTCATGTCGTTGCGAGTCAGTGACGCGCCCTTCTTGTCGACCTGCGCCTTGGCCCGCATCACAATGCCCGGAATACAGAACCCGCACTGGAGTGCGCCACATGCGGAAAAGGCATCCGACCAGGTCGTTCGTTCCGCCGCAGGCAGGCCTTCGAGGGTCGTGATCTGTCGGCCTGATGCCTTGGCGATGGGATACTGGCACGATATCTGCGCCTTGCCGTCGATCATCACCGTGCAACATCCACACTGGCCCGATGGCGAGCAGCCGTCCTTCGGACTGGTGATATCAAGCTGCTCGCGCAACGCCGCCAGTAGATGCGGATGGTCGGCCCGGACCGTCACCGGCACCCCATTGACGACGAACGCAACCGTCATGCTGGCAGGACCGCCCCGCGTTGACCGGTGATCCGCGTATAGACCTCGGGACGGCGGTAGCGGTCGAAGTCGAACAGCGTGCCCTTGTAACGGGCACACCAGTCGAGGTCGCAGCGGGCAACAATCAACTCGTCGTCGGTCGTCAACGCCTGGGCGACGATCTGACCGCTCGGGGCGACGATCATCGATTGGCCGAGGGAGTCGACGCCTTCCTCGACACCACCCTTGGCGACTGCGATCACCCACGTGCCGTTCTGGTACGCCCCCGATTGCATCACCAGGGCGTTGTGGAATCCCTGAAGGATGTCTTGGCTTGGGTCGGGCACGTAGTGGATGGGCGTGTTGTAGCCGCACAGGATCATCTCGACGCCCTGCAAACCCATCTCGCGATAGCTCTCGGGCCAGCGACGGTCGTTGCAGATCATCATCCCGACCAGCCCACCGAAGGCCCGCCAGACCCCGAAGCCATCGGGCGAGGGCTCGAAGTAGTACCGCTCGGCATGTTGGAACGGCCGGTCGGGCTCGTGGTGTTCATGCCCCGGAATGTGCACCTTGCGGAACGTCGCCACCGTTGAGCCGTCTCGCTCGACCAGGGTCTGCACGTTCCAGCGATGCCCAGCGTCGTCAAGCAGGGCGTATCCCAGGCAGAAGCCGATGCCCAACCGGCGGGCCTCGTCGAACAGGGGCTGTGTATCGGAGTTGGGCATCGACCGCTCGTAAAAGTGGTCGGCGGTGGTGATGTCGTCGACGAACCAGCGGGGAAAGAACGTGGTGAGTGCCAGTTCGGGATAGACGAGCAACTCGACGCCGTGGGAGGCCGCCTGGTGGAGCAGGGCGATCAGCCGAGCGACCACCTCAGCTCGCGAGGAGTCACGAGCGATCGGGCCGAGCTGGGCGGCTCCGACCGTAACAATTCGTCCCACATGCGCTCCCTGCGGTTGCGATCACGGCCAGATACCGCGACTTGTACAAATTGTAAACGCGTTGGGCAAACTCAGGCTCAGGGAAGGTGGCCGGAGTGAGCCAGCGCAAGTCGCACGAGACGGTCGTGGCCGCTGGCCAACTCCCGACGGACGTCGGGACGGCAAACTTCTTCGGGGGTCAACCACACGAGATCGAGCGCCTGCTGGCTCGGCCGGCAGTCGCCGACGACCGGGACGAGGTACGCCAGGCTCACGGCGTGCTGCCGCGGGTCGTGGAGGCCCGAAACCTCCGGGTCGGGGAAGTACTCCGAGACGGTGAACGGGGCGGGCGCCGGAGGAATTTGGGGGAGCGCGACCGGGCCGAGGTCCTTCTCCAAGTGACGAACGAGTGAGTCACGCAGCCGCTCACCGAACATCACTCGCCCCGAGACCACCGCCCGATTGACCTCGCCATCTGGGGTCATTCGGAGCAACAGGCCGAGGTGCGTGACCCGGCCAAGCTCATCGAGGCGCACCGGGACGGCTTCGACGTAGACGATGGGCACACTGCCGCGGATCGTGTTGAGATCGTCGGCGGATAGCCAAGCGGTGGTGGTTTGGGTCGACTCCGACACGGATTCCTCACTCTCTGCCCGCAGATCTTGGCAGGGATGCCCCCGTGCGGTCAGATCCGACCACCCAGATCGTGGGAATCTACGGCCAGAGCAGGGCCCCGACACGCTTGAGTGGGTCTCCGTACGGCACTCCAGCCACGCTCCGCACAATCGCCTCGGGCGGCACGGGACGACCGAACAGATAGCCCTGGGCCCGTTGGCAGCCGAGCTCACGCAGGGCATGGAATTGCTCGACGTTCTCCACTCCCTCGGCGACTGCATCGAGTCCCATCGACTCGGCCATCGCCAGGATGGTACGTACCAACGAGCGAGCGTTGTCGTCGTCGGCGACACTGGCGACGAACGATTGGTCGATCTTTATGCGCTGTAGTGGATATCGGCGCAGAAGGCTCAGCGAGGAGTAGCCGGTGCCGAAGTCATCCATGCTCAGGTGGGCTCCGGTGGCCCGAAGCCGGTGGAACATCTCCGACGCTTGCTCCGGGTCGGTGATCATCACGCTCTCGGTGACCTCGATCCACAGTTGGTCAGCCGGGACGCCCGAGCGTCGCAGCGCCTCACGTACCACCGACGAGAACGCCGGATCGCGCAGCTGACGCGGCGAGACATTGACCGACATCGACGCCGACGCCGGGCACGCTCCGGTGTCGATCCATCCGCGCAACTGGGTCAACGCTTCGAGGAGCGCCCACGCACCGAGACCGAGGATGAGGCCGGTCTCTTCGGCGATCGGGATGAACTCCGTGGGTGACACCATCGTGCCGTCGGGCAGCCGCCATCGCATGAGCGCTTCGAATCCGACGAGTTCACCACTCCCGAGGTCGACTATCGGTTGGTAAGCGAGCGCGATCTCACGCCGCTCGAGGGCTCGATGAAGCCCTGACTCTCGACGTAATCGCTGGGCCACCCGCTGATGCATTGATTCGTCGAACAGGGCGGCGCAGTTTCGCCCCGACTCCTTGGCCCGGTACATCGCAGTATCTGCGTTACGTAGCAGTTCGTCGGCGTTCGGACGGCCGCCCATCTCGGGGAGCGCGACGCCGACCGATGCCGACAGGTGCATGTCACCTGCGGTGGGAGTGCGAAGAGGTTCGCGAAACGCGGACAGCACGCGACCGGCGAGTTCGAGCGCCTCGGCGGGTGTGCTGACATCAGCACCAATGGCGATGAACTCGTCGCCTGAGCTGCGTCCGAGAGCCACGTCCGCGGGGAGCGTGGCTCGAAGGCGGCGGGCGATGCATCGCAATATCTCATCGCCTGCCGAGTGGCCGAGGCTGTCGTTGATGATTTTGAACCGATCAATGTCGATAAATAGCACGGCCGGACGAGACCCGCTTCTCCAAGCGTCATGGAGTGCAGCCGTGATCTGTTCGTGCACCAACTGTCGGTTCGGTAGACCGGTCAACATGTCGTGCTGTGCGTTGGTCAACAACCGTTCCTGAGCCGAGGCATTCGACCTCACTGCCTCGTAAATACGGGCGCTCACTGCGGCAATCATCGAAATCGCCGAAACAAACCGCACGACTCGATCCGACGTCGACACTGTCGGTACCCCCGCGAGAATGATCGCAGGAACAAGCATGGAGATGCTGGTCAAGAATATTCGACCGGCTGGTCCCCGCGTGGGCCCGACGGGGATCGTCTCGTGCAGTGATCGCACGCCGGGGTGCAGGAACAGCGCTCCTGCCAACAAAAACGAGCCCATGTAGAACAAGTCGAAGACTCGCGAGCCACCGCTGATATGGCCAGCTGCGATCGCGGCGTACCCCACGTCGCCAGCCAGCATTGACGCACTTGCTGCCCCAATCAGCCAGACCGCTGGGGTGCGGAACGTATCGGCCAGCAGCAGCATGACGAGCAGAAAGACCATCACGACGCCGAGCGGCTGTGATAGCCCGTGAATGAGCGTGGCCGAGGCCGATTCGCCAGAATTGTCGAGGGCTGGGCGAATCATGGTCACCCACGAAACCAGCCAGGCCCCGATTGCCACAATGGTGGCATCGCCCATGAGGCTCCAGAGGTGACGCCCGTGGCGAAGCCGAACGATCGACACGAGGCAACCAATGAACGCGAGATGCCCGAGCACGGTCGGCAATCCGACGAGTGAATCAACGACTTCGCCTCGGCCTTGCAGTGCCGACATGGCGGGGAGGATGTTCGCGAGCAGGAACGCCACTACCGTGATCATCATCGGTATGCGGAGCGCTCGACCAGCCTGATGAACGCGATGCCCAATGCAGATCGCAGGAATGACCAGGCTGATGGCGACAAGGTACGGTAGACGGCGTCCGGAGTCCCCGGCGACCGCCGCTGCTACCATGAGTAGCACGCCAACCACGGAGTATCCGTCGGCGATGAGGTGGCTTCTGGTTGATGTCGCGGCGACGTGTGTCCTCGCGGTGTGGACCCGAATGAGCATGATCTCCTCTAGTGAGATTAAACAGCGCACGCAGTGTGTCTGTCCGGGTGCTCAACGGGCAAGGCGATTCAGCCAAATAGGCTGCTTTACCTATTCGACTGATTTGAACGGCCGCTGGCAGCGGTTATATGGACATTCTTTGCCTATGTCGCATTCCGTGGTGGAAGTCTCCGACAACGTTTGACTCTCTCTTGGACCGTCCGATTGGCGTGTCATTGGTCACGGAGGGTGACCAATCCTCCAGTTGTCGTCAGGTGTCTCTCTCCGGCCCGTACCGCCGAGCTCTCCGCCGGGAAACATCGCGAGTTGCACTGCTCCCGGCCGCTACCGTAGGGGTGTGTTCGAATGTTGCAAGGGACCTGCATGACCACCACGCCGACAGGCGTGCGCGTTGTCGCCGCAAACCATCTGATGGCCCGATTGCTCGGCCATCGAGATGCACACCTACGGCGCATCGAGGCTGCCTATCCTGCCGCCCGAATTCAGGTGCGGGGCAACGAAATTTCGCTTGACGGTGAGCAGGCCAGTCAGGTCGGCCGGTTGTTCGAGGAACTCATCGCCCTCCTCGAACTTGGTCATGATCTCGATGAGCGCAGCCTGGATCGCTCCATCGAGATGCTCCGTGCCGACGAGCGACCCAGCAAGGTGCTCACCGACGAAGTGATGAAAGGCGCCAAGGGACGCACGGTGCGGCCCAAGACCGCCGGCCAGAAGCGGTACATCGATGCCATCCGTCAGAACGTGATCACCTTTGGCCTCGGTCCGGCGGGTACGGGCAAGAGTTGGCTGGCGGTGGCGATGGCGGTTCAGGCCTTGCAGTCCAAACAGGTGCAGAGGATCATCCTCACGCGTCCGGCGGTCGAGGCGGGCGAGCGGTTGGGCTTTTTGCCCGGAGACTTGATGGCCAAGATCGACCCTTACTTGCGACCCCTCTACGACGCGCTCTACGACATGCTCGAGCCCGAAGCGACGCAGAAGCTGATTGAGCGCCAGACCATCGAAGTCGCCCCGTTGGCGTTCATGCGTGGTCGCACACTGAACAACAGCTTCATCATCCTCGACGAGGCCCAGAACACGACCCCCGAGCAGATGAAGATGTTCCTCACCCGCATCGGCTTCGGTTCACGGGTTGTCGTCACCGGCGACACCACCCAGGTCGACGTTCCTGGCGGTCGCAGCGGTCTCATCGCCCTTGAGCCGATTTTGACGGGCATCGAAGGCCTGGCGTTTGTCCACCTGACGTCGGGAGACGTCGTGCGTCACCGCATTGTCGCCGACATCGTCGCCGCCTACGAGCGCGTCGGTGGAACTCCCAACCCCGACCAGCAAGCGGCGCTCCGCCGTGGCTGAGTTAGGACCCCCAAGGCTGGCCAAGAACCGGCGGATCGGCGGCGATGGCGTGCCCGAAGTGTTCTGCGCCGATGAGCAGTCCGATGTCGCCATCGACGCCGAGCGTTGGGCCGCGCTGGCCGAAGCGACGCTCGCGGCCGAGGGAGTTCGTGGCGCGGCCGAGCTGTCGGTGATGTTCGTGACCGAGGCCGCGATTGCGGAGCTGAACGAGTCGTTTATGGGGGTGACGGGCCCGACCGACGTGCTCGCCTTTCCGATCGATGGTCCGAACGGCGTCGGAATGGAAGTCGAGGTAATCGCCGGCCCGCCCGCCGGCGGTCGTGGTCCCGATCGGCCACCAGTCGATATCGGCGATCTGCCTCTGCTGCTTGGTGATGTGGTCGTCTGCCCCGCCGTTGCGCAACGACAGGCCCCCGACCATGCAGGAAACCTCGACGACGAACTTGCCCTGCTCGTCGTTCACGGCGTGCTCCACGTGCTCGGCTACGACCATGCCGACGACGACGAGGCAACTGCCATGCGTCAGCGCGAACGAGATCTCCTCGAGCAGCTGTTCTGGAACGGTCCGGCCCCGGCAGGCTTCCGACAGGAGCACACCGACTGATGTTGACTGCTGCCGACCCAACGGTCGTGTCCAACGAAAGTTCCACCAATTTGTTGTTGATCGCCGTCATCGTGGTGCTCTTGTTGGTCCTCGTGTTCTTGGCCGTCGCCGAGATGTCGCTCTCGCGGATGACCAAACCGAAAGCGTCGGCCCTCCTCGACAAGGGCCACAAATCGGGGCGATCGCTGCTCAAGCTCGTAGCCAACCCTGAGCGCTGGGTCAACTCGGTGCTGCTGACGACCAATATCTGTCAGACCGTACAGGCCACCCTCACCGGCATCGTCGCCAAGCCCTACGGCACCTGGGGCGTCGTCGGCGGCGTCGCCCTCAACGTCGTGGTCTTCTATGTGCTCGCCGAGGCGATGCCCAAGACGTACGCCCTGCTGTACCCGGAACGAGCCGCGCTTCTTACCGCTCGTCCCACCCTGGCGCTTGCCGCGTTCCCTCCGCTCCAGCTGGTCTCCAAAGGCCTGATCAAGCTGACGAACGTGATCATGCCGGGCAAAGGCCTCGCCAAGGGTCCGTTCGTCTCGGAGCAGGAGTTGCTCGGCATCGTCGAGGCCGCGGCCGACGACGACGTCATCGAACACGAGGAACGCGAGTTGATCGAGTCGATCATCGAGTTCGGCGACACGGTGGCTCGCGAGGTGATGGTTCCCCGGCCCGACATGGTCGTGATCGAGGCCGGCGTCACCGTGTCCAAAGCGCTCGACGTCGCTATCCAGTACGGCTTCAGCCGACTTCCCATGCTCGACGAGGAGGACGACGACGTCGTCGGTCTGCTGTACCTCAAAGATCTGATCACCGCCGAGCGCGCTGGGCGCGGCGAGACACCCGCCATCGACATCGTGCGCTCGGTGCGGTTCATTCCCGAGAACAAGGCCGTTGCCCGCCTCATGCGCGAGATGCAGGCCGAGAAGTTCCATCTGGCCATCGTCGCCAACGAGTACGGCGGACTGGCGGGCTTGATCACCCTCGAGGACTGTCTCGAAGAACTCGTCGGCGAGATCGTCGACGAGTACGACATCGAGGAAGACGAGGTTCAACGGCAGCCCGACGGTGACTACCTCGTCGAGGGCGGAACGGCGGTCAGCGACATCAACGAGCTACTCGAACTGCAACTCCCCGACGAGGACTGGGACACGATTGGTGGGTTCGTATTCGGCACCCTCGGCCACGTGCCGTCCCCTGGCGAGACGATCGACCGCCAAGGTTGGCGCTTCAAGGTCGAACAAATCGACGGTCGGCGCATCCGTCGCCTGCGTATCTCCGTGCTCTCCGGTGATGTCGATGAGCCGGCCACTCCCTCGATCGTCTCGCGATGAGGTGTTCCCTGATCGCCCTGGCGGGTCGGCCCAACGCCGGCAAGTCGACGCTGCTCAACCATCTTTGCGGGCACAAGATTTCGATCGTGTCCGACAAGCCTCAGACCACACGCTTTGCCGTGCGCGGAGTTCGCACCGACGACCAAACCCAACTGGTCTTCGTCGACACCCCCGGGCTGCACAAGCCGGTCACCGCCCTCGGAGAAAGCGTGAACACCAGCGCTTTGGGCGCGCTCGAAGATGTCGACGCCGTCTGTCTGGTCCTCGACGCCACCGCTCCGTTCGGTTCCGGCGACCGATGGGTGGCCGAGCAGCTCCCGTCGGCCGCCTCGGGCAAGATGGTCGTCGTCGTCAACAAGGTCGACATTGCGACGCGCGCTCAGGTGCTCAAGATGCTGACCGTGGTCGGAGAGCTCGGCGCGTCGGCCTACTTCCCGGTCTCGGCCAAGACGGGCGACGGGCTCGATGTATTGCTGCGCCACCTGCTCAATGCCGCCCCCGAGGGACCCTGGCTGTTCCCCGACGACATGGTTACCGACCTGCCCGAAGACGTGTGGATGGCAGAACTCGTGCGTGAGCAGTTGTTACTGGTGACTCGGGACGAGTTGCCGTACTCGATCGCGACCCGGGTCGTCGAGAACGACGGTCGCCGAATCCGTGTCGAGATCATCGTCGAACGCGAGAGCCAAAAAGGCATGGTCATCGGCAAGGGGGGATCGATCCTCAAAGATGTCGGAACCCGGGCCCGGGCCCACCTGCCTGAGGGCACATTCCTCGAACTCGTCGTCAAGGTCGACAAAGACTGGCAACGACGCGCCGATCGCGTGTCCCGCCTCGGCTACTGACCCGAAGAACCGGCTTGGGGACCGGACAACTATGACTGTCGGAGGCTGACGTAATCCTCGACGGTCACGGGGTCTCCCTCGGCGGTCACGGTGCCATCGGCGAGGATGACCTGGATCGGAGCCCCGTCGGCCATGAACACGACCGAGCCGATACCGAAGCGGGACAGGCTGAGCACGATCTGTCCGAAGGCCAACTCGGCCCCCTCACCGATCTCCGAGAAGGTCGCCGGAACGGTGACCTGGGCGACGCCCCGTTCCACCTCGACGCGGATTGGCAACTCGTCGGTCGGCGTCTCGGCCCCCAGCGTTTCATTCAGAATCGGCAGCTTGGACCGAAGCTCAGGAGGAGGGCCAGCCAGGAGCCGCCGGATAACTGAGTCGGCGGTCGCCGGGTACACCAGGGGCTGTGTCAACCTCACGAGTCGGTCACCGAGCACGAAATACAGATCGACGGGCTCGGTCTGGGGTCCGACCGTAGTGGTGGGCTCTGGAATCGTGGTTGTCGTGGTTGGTATCGCGGTCGAGGTGGTCTGGTCGACGGTGGTCGTCGGGGCGATCGTTGTCGGCGTGGTCGTGGTGGTCGAGGTCGTTTCGGCCAACCCAAACGCCACATCGGCCGCGTCGATCTTCTGGAACTCCCCATCGCCTGGCACACCGCAGGCGGCGATCATGGCAACAACCGATGCGGCGCTGACGATGCCGACGACGGAGCGCCTCACGTGATGACCGCCGGGAAGCTGACGACGAAACGAGATCCTCCACCGGGACGATCCTCGACCCACGCAGATCCGCCGTGCGCTTGGGCGTGTTCGTCGACCAGGGCGAGGCCGAGCCCCGTTCCGATGCGCTGCCGAGCGGCCGTCCCGCGGGCGAATCGCTCGAAGATTCGGGTACGTTCGCTCATTGCCACGCCGGGCCCCGCGTCTTCGACCACCAAGCGCAACAGGACACCGTCGGTGTGGTTCCCCGACTCGATCGCGATGCGGGTTGGACCGCCGCCGTGCTGCTTGGCGTTGTCGAGCAAGTTGGCCACAATCCGTTCCAATCGTCGCTTGTCGACCTGAATTGGCCGGTGCCCTCCAGAACTGACAACGATCGGAACGTCGGCGAAGCCGTACCGCTTGGCCACCCGGCCGACCACGTCGGAGAGGACGAGTTCCTCACGATGCAGGTCGGGGGTGCCGGCGTCGAGCCGGGACAGCTCGAGCAAGTCAAGCACCAGTTGGTCGAACCGCCGCACCTGATTGACGACTACATCGAGGGCCTGCTGGCTCCGTTCGGGCAGGTCGGCCCGGCGGGCATCGAGGACTTCGATACCCGCCGTGAGGGCGGTGATCGGGGAGCGCAACTCATGGCTGACGTCGGAGGCGAAGCGCGTCTCGCGCTGGATGCGGGCCTGGATGGCGTCGGCCATGTCATTGAACGAACTGGCCAGCCGGTCGAGGTCGGGGTCGGGTTCTGAGGGTAGGCGAAAGTTGAGGCTGCCCGACGCCAGTTCGGCCGCCGCGTCGGCAACGCGAGCAACCGGCCGGAGCAGTCGTCGGCTCGCCCACCAGCCGATGCCGGCGGCGGCCAGCGTGGTGACGATCGCTCCGATTGCCAGTGACGTGCCGATGACCCGCATCGTCTTTTCGACATTTTCGAGGGGGAAGCCCTCGAAGTAGTTGGCGTCGTAGGCGGCGATGGTCACCCCGACGATCAGGAAGGGCTTGTCGGCGACAGTCTGGTATTGCACACCGGCTGCCGACTTGCCTTCGGCCAGCGCGCTACGCAGGTCGACCGGCAGGTCCTGATCGGTGTATCGCAATTGAGCGGTTGGAATCGGCGTTTTCTTTGGACCGATCATCAGCACGGCGAACCCCCGTTGCCCGTCGGTCGCGACCCTGGTGACGGCGGCGCCGGGCAGGACCTTGTCGTTCAGCTTGCTGCGAATGAACTCCGCGTTGGCGTACGTCTGGGTTTCTGCGGCGTTGCGATGTTGGTCGAGCAGGTAGTTGCGGGCGACGGCATACGTCAACGCCGACAGGCCGAGCGAGAGCACCAGACCGGCAATCGAGAAGAACACCGTCACTCGGGTACGGAGGCCAACGAGACGACGGGTTCGTCGGCGATCTCGTCGAAGGGGCACACTCACAGCATGGCTCACCGGGGATACCTTTGGGGCGATTCGGCGGGAGACGATCAGGCCGGAACTTGCTTCACGCTGTCCGGTGAGGCGCCAGGGGGAGGAAGGCACCTCACCGGGGCAGCGTGAACACTGGTAATGATGGTCGGCGTTTGTGACGGGCTCACGCTCGGATTGCGCGCATTAGGTAACAAATTTCTGGATTGAGGTCACAGGTTGCACTCACTGCTGTTCATCGAGGACGACGATCACATTCGTCTGGCATTGCGACTCGCCCTCGAAGACGAGGGCTACGACGTGCGCGAGGCCTCCGACGGGCGCAGCGGACTTGCCGCCTTCGAGAGCAAGGAACCCGACCTCGTATTGCTTGACCTGCGGCTACCGGACCTGTCGGGGTTTGAGGTCTGCCGGGCGATCCGCAAGAAGTCGATCGTGCCGATCATCATCGTGACGGCCCAGACCGACACGTACGACATGGTCGCCGGGCTCGAAGCGGGGGCCGACGACTATGTCACCAAGCCCGTAGTGCCCAAGGAGTTGTCAGCCCGAATTCGCGCCCACCTCCGCCGGGTGCAGTTGCACGAGCACATCCCGACCGCCGCAGTGAAGTCACAGATGTTCGGCGACGTCGAACTGCGGCGTGAGCAGGGCGTGGTCCTCAAAGCCGGTCGCGAGCTGAGCCTCACCAAGACCGAGTTCAACCTGCTGTGCGAATTCGCCGACCACGCGGGCATGGTGCTCTCGCGAGATCAGCTGCTGGA
>JANNNL010000690.1:0-13509 GCA_031398525.1 Actinomycetes bacterium
CACCATCACGTGGCCGACGGGCACGCACCAGATCGCGGTCGACGTGTTCCTGCGGGCGCTGCAGCGCGACGTCGCCTGGAACTTCTTCTATGGCACGGTCAACTTCGACCACGTGTTCGGCACGGTGAACCACTACGGCACCGTCGACATGTTCGCCGGCCGGTTCAACGAGGCCTACCGCAAGGCTGAACTCGACCACGTCGAAAACTTCGAGTCCGACGAGATCATGGCGACGTTCAAGGAAATGCTCGACGACTGGACCAACTCGAACTACGACCCGTTCGCCAGCCCGTCGGAAACCGACAAACCCTTCGGCGTGAAGAACGGCTCGAACACCGCGGCGGTCACCCGTCGGCGCGTGGCCGCAGACCGGATGGTCGGCATCCCCGGCGACGAGCAGATTCGCACCGACGAGACGCATCCGATCAACCGCATGTTCGCCGACGTCCCGCAAGACGAGCCCGAGATCCACATCGAGCCCGGCTTCGAGAACGAAGTGGCGGCCTACAACCTGTTCGCCTACATCTCGCGCTCCGACGTCACGTGGAACCCGTCGGTCGTCAGTGTCTGCAAGGCATCGCTGTACTGCCCGACGTCCGAGGAGTACACCCTGCCGGTGTTCCACGGCAACGACCGCATCGAGTGGTTCTTGCAGCTCACCGACGAGATCACCTGGGAAGTGCAAGATCGCGATACCGGCGCCCCGCGCGCCAAAGTCGTGATGAAGGCCGGCGACATCGCCGCGATGCCTGGCGACATTCGCCATCAGGGCTATTCGGCCAAGCGCTCGATGCTGCTCGTGTGGGAGAACGCCAGCCCAGAGCTGCCTGAGATGATCCGCACCGGCAAGGCGAGTGTTTTCGCAGTCGACTTCTAGGTCCTCGTGCAAAACAAGCTGTTTATCGGTGGAGAGTTCGTCGACGGGATTGACGGGGGAACCATCGAGGTATTGAATCCACATGATGGCTCGGTGATCACACAGATCGCTGAGGCGCGCGCGGCGGACGTCGATCGGGGGGTCGACGCCGCCGCAGCAGCATTTCCCGCCTGGAAGCGGATGGCCGCGGCCGAGCGGGGTCGGTTGTTGCTCAAGTTGGCCGACGCGATCGAGGCGCACACCGATGAACTGGTGACCTTGGAAGCGACCGACACCGGTCACCCGGTGCGCGACGCCCGAATGCTCGACGTCCCGCGTACCGCGGCGTGCTTCCGGTACTTCGGCGGCATGGCAGACAAGCTGCAGGGCGACGTGATCCCCGTCGACCCCGGATTCCTGAACTATGTGCAGCGCGAGCCGCTCGGCGTCGTCGGCCAGATCGTGCCGTGGAACTTCCCGTTGATGTTCTGCTCATGGAAGATGGGCCCGGCGCTTGCCGCGGGGAACACTGTCGTGCTCAAGCCGTCGGAGCTGACGCCGCTGTCGACGCTGCGGCTGGCCGAGTTGATGGTCGAGGTGGGCTTTCCTCCCGGCGTGGTCAACATCGTTCCCGGGTATGGGCACACAGCCGGCGAACGGCTGGCGATGCATCCCGACGTCCGCAAGATCGCCTTCACCGGTTCGACCATCACCGGTCGGCGAATCGTCGAGTACTCCGCAGGAAACCTGAAGCGAGTGCAGCTCGAGCTCGGCGGCAAGGGTGCGAACATCGTGTTCGACGACGCCGTCATCCCAGCCGCGGTGGGTGGATCGGCGTTCGCCATCTTCCACAACAAGGGCCAGGCGTGCATCGCCGGGTCGCGCTTGATCCTCCACGAGAAGATCGCCGACGAGTTCCTCGAGCGGTTCGTCGCGTTGGCCAAATCGATCACGGTCGGCAATCCGCTGGACCCGGCGACCGAGATGGGGCCGCTGACCTCGGCGATGCATCGTGACCGGGTGTTGTCGTATGTGCAGGTTGCCCTCGACGAGGGCGGCGAGATTCTCACCGGGGGCAAGGCCCCCGTCGACCTGGCCTTGGCCAATGGGTGCTACATCGAGCCGACGATCATCCGGGCCAATGCCGACTCGCGGGTCTGTCACGAAGAGGTCTTCGGACCGTTCGTCACCGTGACCACCTTCTCGACCGAGGCCGAGGCCCTGGCGATCGCCAACGGCACCGAATATGGCCTGGGCGGGGGACTGTGGACGCAGAACTTGTCGCGGGCCCACCGGTTCGCCGACGCGATGCGTTCGGGCATGGTGTGGGTCAATTCGTACAAGCGGGTGAGTCCTGGCTCGCCGTTTGGTGGCACCGGGCTATCGGGCTATGGCCGTGAAATGGGATTTGAAGCAATGCGTGAGTACACCGAAGCCAAGAGCGTCTGGATCAACATCGACGCCCAAATCCCGCCGTGGTACCCCCGATGAGCGAAGCGAATGCCGACCGACCGAGCGCCAGCGAATCGGGTGGCGATGGGGTCCGGGGACGCAGCCCCCGAAATGGGCAGAGCGCCGGCGTGATCATGTCGCTGGCCGAGGCCATCGCGGCGATTGTCTACGATGGTGACACCGTGTCGCTGGAGGGATTCACCCACCTGATTCCCCACGCCGCCGGGCATGAAATCATCCGTCAAGGTCGGCGAAATCTGCATCTGGTGCGGATGACGCCCGACATGGTCTACGACCAGTTGATCGGGTCGGGCTGTGCCACAAAGTTGACGTTTTCGTGGGGTGGCAACCCGGGCGTTGGCTCGTTGCAGCGGTTCCGTGATGCCGTCGAAGGAGGCTGGCCGCACGCGCTTGAGATCGAGGAACACTCCCACGCCGGAATGGCGGCCCGCTACGCCGCTGGTGCGTCGGGTCTGCCGTTCGGGATGTTGCGGGGCTATGTCGGAACAGACCTGCCGCTGCACACCACGTCGATCAAGACAATCGAGTGTCCCTTCACCGGCGAACGACTGGCGGCTGTGCCGGCGTTGAACCCCGACGTGGGCATCATCCACGCCCAGCGAGCCGACCGCGAAGGAAACGTACAGATCTGGGGCTTGGTCGGCGTGCAGAAGGAATGCGCGCTGGCCTCGAAACGGGCGATCGTCACGGTCGAGGAGATCGTCGACGTGCTCGAACCGGTACCCGGTGCGGTCGTGCTGCCGCACTGGACCCTGAAGGCGGTATGCGAAGTACCCAACGGGGCGCATCCGAGTTTCGCAATGGGTTACTCAGTCCGCGACAACGCGTTCTACAAGGCGTGGGATTCGATCTCGAAGGATCGTGACTCGTTCACCGATTGGGTCAATACCCACATTCTCGGCACGTCGGACTTTGCTGGTTACTGCGCGTCGGTGGGACTGCAGTTTGAAGGAGTGTCGTGAGTACCTATTCGACCGATGAGCTGATGATCGTCAACGCGGCCCGGCAGTTGGGCGCGTATGCCGCGGCGGGAAAACCGGTCTGCTTCGTGGGCATCGGGTTGCCGTCGACGGCGGCGAACCTGGCTCGGCGACTGTACGACCCGGCTCCCGTGTTGATCTACGAGTCGGGCTGTATCGGTTCGAAACCGACCAAGCTGCCGTTGTCGATCGGCGATGGGGAACTCGGTGAGACGTCTGACGCGGTGGTCAGCGTGCCTGAGATCTTTGCCTACTGGCTGCAGGCCGGGCGGATCGATTTGGGCTTCCTCGGCGGGGCCCAGCTCGATAAGCGGGGCAACATCAACTCGACGGTGATCGGCCCGTACGACAACCCCAAGACTCGGCTACCCGGCGCGGGTGGCGCGCCCGAGATTGCGGCGTCGGCCGGTCAGGTGATGGTGATCATGCGTCAGGGCCGCCGGGCGTTCGTCGAGAAATGCGACTTCCGTTCGTCGATCGGATTCGGCGATCACCCCGGTCACCGCCAGGAACTCGGCCTGCGGGGCGCGGGGACGACGATGATCGTCACCGATCTTGGCGTGTTGCAGCCCGACCCCGAGTCCGAGGAACTGATCATGACCGCGCTGCATCCGGGGGTCACCCGTGAGCAGGCGACGGACGCCACCGGCTGGGCCTTGCAGTTCGTCGCCTCGCTCGGCACCACCGACCCGCCGACCGATCACGAGCTCGCAACGCTGCGCGAGTTGCAGGCGGCTTGAGGTGCCCACTCGAATCTGGGGAGCGCAACCGACGGTTTTCCGTACCTCCGACTCCAAATTGGCGTGCGGCGGATGGAACCACAGCCTCGGGAGCGGGGGGACATGAAACCGTTAGTCTACGAGGCATTGCCCCAGCGGGTGGTCTTTGGACCCGGTCGCCGAGCAGAGATCGTGGCCGAAGTGGATCGGCTGGGCGTGTCGCGGGTCTTCCAGATCACCGATGGAGCGGCCGCGGCCATTGGCGACGAACTCGCCGCGCTGCTCGGCGCACGGGTGGCGCAACGGTGGGGCGAAGCGATTCAGCATGTTCCCGAAGACCTTGCGGCGCGGGCCCGGGCTGCGGTGACCGAGTGTGGGGCCGATGCCGTGATCACGATCGGCGGAGGCTCGTCGACCGGATTGGGCAAGGCGATCGCGGCCAGCCACAACCTGCCGATCCTCGCCATCCCCACCACCTACGCCGGTTCCGAACAGACCACGATCTATGGGGTCACCGGCAACCGCCACAAGGAGGTCGGCAAGAACCCGGCCGTCCTGCCAAAGACCGTGATCTACGACCCCGAGCTGACGCTGGGACTCCCGACCGTTGTCACCGGACCCTCCGCGTTCAATGCGCTGGCCCACTCGGTCGAGGCGTTGTATGCCCCCGGCTGTAACCCGGTGACCAGCGCGCTGGCGCTCGATGGCGTCCGGGCGATTCATCGCTCGCTGCCGACGGTGATGGCGACGCCGACCGACCTGGAAGCCCGCGGCGACCTGCTCTACGGGGCGTACCTGTCGGGGATGGCGCTTGGCGCGACCGCCGCTGCGTTCCACCACAAGATCTGCCACGTGCTCGGCGGGGCGTTCAACCTGGTGCACGCCGATGCGCACTCGGTGATCCTTCCCCACGCGATCGCCTTCAACGCACCGGCGTTGCCCGAGGAGATGGCCCGTCTGGCCGAGGCGCTCGGCGTGCCCGGGGGCGACCCGGCGGCCGCATTGTGGGACCTGGCGGTGGCTAGCACCGTGCCGACCACCCTTGAAGCACTGGGTCTCCAACGCGACGACTTGGCCGAGGCTGCGAGTCGGGCGTTTGCCGACATCCCCCGCGACAATCCTCGCCCGTTCAATGAAGGCGACCTGTTGGTCCTGCTCACAAATGCTTTTGATGGCACCCGCCCTGGAGATGGACGATGACAGACGCCTACATTCTCGACGCCGTCCGCACCCCGATCGGCCGCATCGGCGGGGCCTTGGCCGCAGTCCGCGCCGACGACCTCGCCGCGACTGCCGTGCGCGGCTTAGTCGACCGGACGATCGAGGACCCGACGGTGATCGAAGAGGTCTACCTCGGCGATGCCAACGGCGCCGGGGAGGACAATCGCAACGTTGCCCGGATGGCCGTGCTGCTCGCCGGGCTGCCGACGACCATTCCGGGGGCGACCGTCAACCGGCTATGCGGTTCGGGACTCGAGGCCGTGTTCAGCGCCTCGCGCGCCGTCGCCGCCGGTGATCTTGACGTGGCCATCGCTGGTGGGGTCGAGTCGATGACCCGCGCCCCCTGGGTGATGCTCAAGCCGTCGAAGGCCTACCCGACCACCCACGAGCAGCTGTGGAACTCGGCGCTCGGCTGGCGGATGGTCAACCCGAAGATGCCCGGAGAGTGGACGATCAGCCTGGGCGAAGGGGCCGAGATACTCGCCGACAAGTACTCGATCTCACGCGACGAGCAGGACGCCTTCGCGGCCGGGTCGCACCAGCGCGCCGCCGCGGCGTGGGCGGCCGGTTCGTTCGACAGTGAAGTGGTCAGTGTGCCGGGCGTCGACATGGCTGGCGACGAGTGTGTACGGCCCGACTCGACGGTCGAGAGCCTGGGCAAATTGAAGCCCGTCTTCCGAACCGGTGGCACCGTGACCGCGGGGAACTCGTCGCCGATGAACGATGGTGCGGCGGCGTTGCTGATCGCCTCCGAGCCCGGCGCGGCCCGGCTTGGCCGTGCCCCGATCGCCCGCATCGTCAGCCGGGCGACTGCGGGGGTGGAGCCCCACCTGTATGGCATCGGCCCGGTTGAGGCGGTGCGATCGGCGCTGCGCAAGGCGGGCATCGGATTCGGTGACCTGTCTGCGGTCGAGTTGAACGAGGCGTTCGCCGCTCAGGCTCTGGCCTGTCTGCGCGAGTTCCCTGATCTCGATCCGTCGATCGTCAACCGCGACGGCGGGGCGATCGCCATCGGCCATCCGCTCGGCGGGTCGGGGGCGCGCATTCTGACGACGTTGGCGCACTCGCTCCGCCGCACCGGTGGCCGTTACGGCCTGGCGTCGATGTGCATCGGGGTTGGCCAAGGCATCGCCATCGTTATCGAGAACCTCGGGTGACCGAGCTGACCGAACTCGATATCGACGCGCTCGGGAATGCGGGTAACGGACAGCCGCCGCAAGACCAGGTCCAGCGCGGCGACCAGGGCGACGGTGGACCCCCGGTTCGGGTGAGTGGGACTGATGCGTGCGAGTGCTCGGTGAAGTCGGAGTGGAGATCGTTAACTTCGGCATCCGACGAAGCGTTGCGTTCGTTGGCAGACGTCGGGCAGCGCGTGGCTCATGTCACCCAGCCGGTACCGCAAGGTTGCCTTGGGTAGCGCAGTGATTTCCCGGCATTGGACAACGCATGCCTGGCGCAAACCGAGGTCGTCGGCGTGTTCGGCGTCGACGACTATCTCGTCAGGCCAGCCGCGGTCGTTCGTCGAAAACGGCACCACCGTCACCTTCGACAGGCGGTCGTGTACCGCTTCGGACGAGGTGATGAGGACCGGTCGCTCTTTGCCGCCGACGAATGCGATCCAGATTTCGCCGCGGTTCATGCAGCTCCCCATTCGGCAAATGTTGGGCAGTCGTCCCATATCGGTTCGCCGAGGCCGTCGCCTGCGGCAGCCGCCGCTTCGGTCACCGTGATGGCAGACCACCTACTGTTCTCTTCTGCTGTCACCCATGCGGTGAGGGCGATGTCGATGGCGTCGGTACGCGTGATGCCGCGCTGCTCGCATGCGCGGGCGGTGCGGTTGAGCAGCGTCAGGTCCAAGCGAGCTGTGATTGTCGCAGTGGGAGTGGTCGGCATTACCCCAGTGTAGCTCGCGTATCGCGACCGTAATACCGCATGCTCGTGCGCAAGCCGAGGACCGCCGTCGGGCGGTCAGGTGGTGGGGACGAAGCGGTTCATCTTGGCGGCGAAGCGTTTGCGCCAATCGGAGTAGGGCTCGAATCCGTCCTGCTCACGACACATTTTCTCGGTGAGGGCGTGGATCTCCTCGTCGGTCTGTGACAGGTCGAGGGGAACCAGGAACGGCTGGGGGAAGTACCAGTCGGTGTCGACGAACAGTTCGAGATTGTTGCCGTCGGGATCGTGGCAGTAGATGCTCCAGGCGATGCCGTGGTTGGCGACCAGGATGCTCTGCACGTTCTCGCGCTCCAAGATCGCCAACAGGTCTCGTAGCCCTGAGAGGCTGCCGACGCGGAAGGAGATCTGGTTGATCAGGCTGCCGAACTGCGGCGTGAACGGGTTCGGCGGGATGTTGTCGGGTCGCCCGGAGACCAGGATGATCTGGTGGTGGTCCATCGGGTCACGCGACATGAACACCAGGTCCATGCCCATCACCTCGCCGCGATCGGTGACAGTGAACCCGAGGACGCGACCGTAGAAGTCCTCCATCTTGGGCATGTCGCTGACCGCGAAGCCCATATGGCTGAACATCAGGTTGGGGACGGGGGCAAGGTCGGTAGTCATGGATCCTCCATGGGTTAGACGAGAAAGCTGATGCCTTCGGTGAAGCCCATCAGAGCTCGGCCATAGATCAGGGCGCTGGTTTCGGGGACGACGACGGCGTGGCGGCTGGCGATCTCGGAGTCGCGCCACCACCGTTGCATCGGGCTCGACTCGGCGAACGACGACGCACCGTGCGCCGAGCAGAGAATGCGGATGGCCTCGCGGGCCGACTCGATGGCGACCCCGGTGTCGTTGCGTACTCGGGCCCGCTCGACGTACTCCATCGGGCGGTCGGCCTTGGCGGCGGCCTCGATGTCGTCGGCGGCGCGGTAAGCGAACAGGTGGGCGGTATCGACCAATGTCGCCGCCTTTGAGACGGCCAACTGGAACGTCGGCGAGTCGCGCTGCACGTCCCAATCGCTATAGGTGATGCCGCGGGTGTGGCCCTTGAGCAGCACATAGTCAAGTGCCGCCTGGGCCAGACCCAATTGCGGCCCAGCCAAGACTAGGGCGGCGACCGGCACGAACGCGCCGCGGTAGAGCACCTCGTCCTTGAACGGCGTGAGGTAGTTGTGGGTGAGCAGGCCCGGTACCGGGGAGAGCCGGTGCTCGGGAACGAACACCTCGTGGGCGTGGACCGTGTTGCTGGCGGTGCCGCGCATGCCTGCGGTGAACCAGGTGTCCTCGATGGTCGTGTCGCTCGACGGGATCAGCGCCGTGGCCGGATAGAGCAACTCGCCGCTGTCGTCGACGACGGGGATGCCGACGTACGACCAGTCGGCGTGGGCCGAACCGCTGGCCCAGTTCCACGAGCCGCTGACGATGTAGCCGCCGTCTACCTTGCGTGATGTGGCGCTCGGGGTGAGCACGCCGGCCACCCGGGCGTCGGGGTTGGAACCCCACACATCGTCTTGGGCCTGCTCACTGGCGCAGCCGGTGAAGTACGAGCAGACGTTCATCAACGCCGTCACCCAACCGGTTGATCCGCAGCCCATGGCGACGGCGCGGGACACCTCGAGCTTCGTGCGAATGTTCGACTCGTAGCCGCCATACCGCTTGGGCACCATCACCTTGAACGCCCCGACGTCGCGCAGCGCCGTGATGTTCTCCTCGACGACGCGACGGTCGGCCTCGGTCTGTGCGGCGTTGCGCTCGAGTGTCGGGCGAATGGCGGCGATGCGCTCAAGCAAACCATCGGCGGTCTGGGTCATGGTGTGGAGTCCTTTCGAAGGATCGAAGCAACCGTGATATCGAGCACCCGGTGATGTGGACTCCCCAGCCCTTCTGCCCCGATGTCGGGACTGTAGCTCAATGGTCGTCGACGTCGAGCAGGGGCACCTCGAACGCTGGGATCTCGAACGCGAAGTCGACTGCTAACACCGGCGACGCGGGGAGCACGGTCGAGGTGGCCGCGTTCGCCGCGGCGTGGTCGACGCCCATCACCCGCAGGATCGCCTGTGCACAGGCGCCCTCGCGGCTGGCGGGAACATGGTCGTCCGTCATATCCCGGCCCGCCGCGGCCATTAGCCACACCAAATGACTCCAGGCGAGGGCTCGGTCCTCGTCGATGAGGTGGTATTGGCCGGAACCGACGGCGACATCGATGTCTCGCAAACCGAACGGCCCGAAACCGAGACGCATCCGGTCGACGAGCAAGTCGAGTCGCGCCAGCCACCAGCGCCACATCGGATTGGTCGTCATCTCGCGCATCACGAACCGAACCGAGTTGGCGACGATGCGAACCGGATCGGTCTCGCCGAGCTCCCTGGTGGCCAGGTCGTTGCGTTCGCCAAGGTTGTGGATGACGCAGTCGAGCACCTCGACAGCCAGCGCGTCCTTGGTGGGGAAGTAGTTGTAGAACGTGCCGAACCCGATGTCGGCTGCATCGGCGATCTGCTGGATGGTGGTTGCACCGACGCCGTTGGCCGCCATCAACTCGTGAGCAACGGCACGCAACCGGATGCGCGTCTGGCGTTGGCGGAGTTCGGTGCGCGTCGGCTTCGGTGATGTCTCGATGTCCGTAGCGTCGATCGTCCCCACGGCCATGAAGGTACTCGGCGAAGTTCTTCTTGACAAGGCGTCAGAAATGATGAATCATCACATTTGCTGGGGGCGTGTCATCCGACACGGGAGCCCACCCTGCTGAAGGGGGACCGAGTCATGATGATGACCGTTGAATCAGATGTTGCCGCCGAGGTAGTAGCCAGGACCCGGGCGTTGATCCCGGTCCTGCAAGCTCGAGCCAATCGCACTGCGCTTGATCGTCGGCTGCCGCGCGAAACCATCGATGAGCTGCGTGCCGCGGGGTCGATGAAGGTCATTCAGAGCACCCTCAATGGCGGCTATGGGCTCGGTATCCGCGACCACCTCGACGTGATCTCGGCCCTCGGCGAGGGATGTGGGGCCACGGCGTGGGTGATGGGAGTGGTCCATGCCCACTCGTGGTTGATGTCGCATTTCCCTGAGCAGGCGCAGATCGACTCGTATCGCTCCAACCCCGACGCGATGGTTTCGGCCGTCATCGGCCCGCGAGGTGTGGCCACCAAAACCGCCGACGGGTACTCACTGACCGGGGTTTGGCCGTTCACCTCGGGCTGTGAGAATTCCGACTGGCTGCTGCTCGGCGGAGTCGTGATGGAAGACGGCAACGTCGTCGACGAGGGCGACTTCCTCGTCTCGACGGCCGACGTGACGATCTTGGACGACTGGTACACCGTCGGGCTCACTGGCACCGGCTCGTGCACCTCGAAGGTCACCAACCTCGCCGTCCCAGCTCACCGATTCTTGTCGTTGCCGTCGGTGATCATGGGAGTGGCCCCGGGGACCAACCTGCAGGAGGGTTGGAACCACCGCTGCGCCCCGGTGCCGGTGTTGGCCATCGCGCTCACCGGTGGGGCGATCGGCGTTGCCCGCCAGGCGCTCGCCGACTTCCCCGCGCTGATCAAGGGCAAGACCATTGCGTACACCCGCGACGATGAGTACAGCCACCCGAACACCCACCGGATGGCCGCCGACGCGGCAATGCTGATCCACGAGGGCGAGCTGATTCTGTACCATTGCGCGGACGAGATCGACGCCGCCGCCAAGGCTGGCACCGAGTTGCCGTTCCTGACCAGGGCTCGGATGCGACTCGATTGCGCGCAGGGCGTACGCCGCTGCCTGGAAGGGGTCGAGGTGCTGTTCAAGGCATCGGGCGCATCGGGAATTCGCACCTCCAGTCCGTTGACGAGGGCTGTTGCCGACTTGCGGGCGATCAACCAACACGGCCTGTTGAACTTGGAGATGAACCAGGAGCTATATGGCCGGGTGCTGCTCGGCCTCGAACCCAACTCGCCGCTGATCTGAGGACGCGACCATGGCCCTGCACGGACTCGCTCATCTGACCCTCGGCGTCCCCGATGTGGAAGCCGCATCGACGTTCTACGACGACTTCGGTCTCACACCGACCGGCAACGGTCGGTTCGCCTCATCGGCCGGTGGCGAGCAGTTGTCACTCGTCCACCGACCGGTGCGCGCCCTCGTCGAGTACGCCTGCGCGGCCGACGACCGCGACGACATCGACCGCATCCGCGCCGCGGCGGCCAAGCACGGCATCGACACGCGTGACGAGGGTGGCGATCTGGTGATGGCCGAGCCGGTGGTCGGCATCAGCGTGCGCGTGACAGTGCGCGACCGCATCGTCCAGACCCCGGTCACCGTCGAGCCGATCAACGCTCCGGGCATCCGGGCCCGCGGCTCACAGCGCGCCCCGGGCATCTTCGCTCGCGACGGAGCGACGCCGCGCCGGTTGGGCCATGCGCTGTACACGACGCCCGACCTGCCCACCTCGCAGTCGTTTCTCAACGACGTGCTCGGGTTCCGCACCAGTGATGTGGTGCCCGGGCTGATCTCGTTCAACCGCTGCTCGACCGATCATCACAACATCGGCCTAATCAATGCCCCGGTGCCGTTCTTCCACCACTCGTCCTGGCAGGTCGATGACACCGACGCGATCGGTCACGGGGCCCACAAACTGCTGGCCGTCGACCCGACGCGCAACGCATGGGGGCTCGGCCGGCACTTCCTCGGCTCGAACTACTTCTGGTACTTCCGTGATCCCGCTGGTCACATGGCCGAATACTTCGCCGATCTCGACCAGATCGACGACGCCGAGTGGACCACCGGCACCTGGGAACCCGACAAGTCGCTGTACTCGTGGGGTCCGCCGGTACCGCCCGACTTCGTGGTGCCCCCGGACATCGAAGAACTCTCGGCGGCCTATGCCGCGTCCAACTCCCAAAAGGACCACTCGTGAAAATCGCCCGGTTCAGTCAAAACGGCCAGGTTCGCCTGGGGGTCGTCATCGGTGACGAGGTTGCCGACCTCGGCGGCGTCGCGGAAATCCCGACCGACGTCGGCACCGTGATCGCCAACGACGGCATCGAGGCCGTGCGAGCGGCCGCGGTCGATGCGCCCCGCCTGGCGCTCGCCGATGTGCGGTTGATGGCCCCGATCGCCCAGCCGCCGAACTTCCTGGCCATCGGGCTGAACTACGCGGCCCACGTCGAGGAGTCGGGGATGAACAAGCCGACGGTACCGGTGGTCTTCAACAAGCAGATCACCTGCGTGACCGGCCCGTTCGATCCGATCGAGATCCCGACGGTCGCCCCGACGATGGTCGACTACGAGGGCGAGTTGGGCGTGGTCATCGGGCCGCGTTGTCGACACGTGTCAGTGACCGATGCGCCCGGCGTGATCGCCGGATACCTGGTGGTCAACGACGTCTCGGTGCGCGACTGGCAGCGGGCGACTCCGACGATGACGATGGGCAAGTCGTGGGATACCCACGGCCCGATCGGCCCGTGGTTCGTGACTTCCGACGAGATCGCCAACCCGCACAACCTGCGGATTCGCACATGGGTCGACGACGAGTTGCGCCAGGACGCATCGACGTCGCTGATGCTGACCAACTGCTACGAGATCATCGCCCACCTGTCGACAGCGTTCACGCTGCTCCCGGGCACGATCATCGCCACCGGCACCCCAGCGGGCGTCGGGTTCGTGATGAACCCTCCGGGCTGCCTGAAGCCGGGGTCACGAGTGCACGTCGAGATCGACGGCATCGGCGTGATCGACAATCCGTGTGTCGCTCAGTGAACCCGTCGGTACTTGACACTCGATAGCCCGTCCCACGAGAATGTTCTCATACCGCACAAATGTTCGCATTGCGAACAGTCGATCAGCGGCGTTGTGAGTCCAGGCTTCGGAACTCCAAAAAACACCAAGGGGAGAAACTGATATGACCACCAATGACCATCTCGCACCGGCGTCTGCGCCCGACCCGATGCTGCGGCGCATCCTGACCCGACGCCAGCTGATGATGGGTGCGTTCGGCTCGGCCGCGGCGGCCGCCGTGCTCGCCGCCTGTGGCAGCAGCGCCACGAAGGCCGAAGTGCCGGCCGAGACCGCGGCCCCGGGAGCCACCGAGCCCGCCGCGGCTCCGGCCACCGACGCGCCCAAGACGACCGAGGCCGAGACTGCGGCGACCGAGGCGGAGACGGCCGCGACCGAGCCCGCCGCTGCTCCCGCCGTCGGAGGGGCCAACTCCGCCAAGTTCGGTGGTGGTGGTGGCGACGGCACCCTGAAGATCGGATTCACCGCCCCGCTCACCGGTCCGCTCGCCGGCTTCGGAGAGGCCAACGAGTTCATCCTCGCCGGGGTCAACGAACTGATCAAAGACGGC
>JANNNL010000700.1:0-2528 GCA_031398525.1 Actinomycetes bacterium
CGTCGCCGCCATCACGACGAACGCCACCCCGAACGACCAGCCCGTGGCGTTACCCACCCCCGAGATCAGCACGTCAGCCGGGGCCACGCCCAACTCGGCGCGCACCAGCATCGGCACACCGACGGCGATGCAGGTCCACGACGCGGCGAGGTAGGCGAGCCGAGTGCGGAACGAGGAACTCACGCGCCCGGCTCAAGATCGATCGTCAGCGCAGCGGCTTCGAGCTGCTCGGCGTCGGCCTCAAGGAGCGCTCCTCCACCGACCGCTTCTTCGACGGCGTCGTTCCACATCTCGACGAATACGTCCTTGGTGGGATACAGCCGGGCCAGCGTGGCCTCATCGAATGGCTCCGTGACGCCGAAGAGTCCGCAGAAACTCTGCCCGGTTTGTCCCGTCCCGACCAGCCGAGCAAGGGGTGCATCGAGGTGCGGCGACCGCACGTCGTCGAGGGCGTTGCCGAACTCGTCGACCACGGTGTGTCCCTCGGCATCGAGGGCGAGAGGCGTCATCGGAACGGGTGGCTCGCCCCCACGAACCCACGTGTCGAGAGCGCTACGCAGCACGTAGGTGTGCGGGCCAGCGTTCAGCGGCAGGTCGCAGGTGATCACCCCACCGTACACCGAGTTCGGAGGGTTCCGCAGTGCGGCGAACAGAGCGACGTCGGCGGCACCCGAGCCATCGTCGGTGTCGCTCACCCCCAAATTGTAGACGTCGGCGTGGGCGGTGCCGGCGATCTCCCAGGTGCGGATCAGATCGGTATCGGGCTGCCGTGAGACATAGAAGCCGAGCGAGCCGTTGACGACGTCGGTTTCGGCAACGACGGTCAGCACCGGAACCGACAGATCGGTGCGGGTCGTCGCCGGTTTCGGGCCTTCGATGACGGGGAGCGGGGCTTGCGACAACCCGGCGGCCGCTCCGCCCCGGCTGTGGATGAGGTAGCCGTCGAAGATGTTGGCGACCGGGGAGACGGCGTTGACATAGGTCGTCAATCGGAACGCCGACTGCGACTCGCCGACCGCCAGCACGTGAGTGGGCACCAACCCGTCGAGCAGTTGGGCGGCCTGCGTGCGGATCGCCGCCCCGGCTTGGCTGTAGATGTCATAGGAGTAACTGTCGCCGGGGTGACTCAACGAGCCGTAGCGCTTGGGATCGGCGGCCTTCACGGCCAACGCCGCGCCGACGGCATTTCCGCCGCCTTCGATGCCCACGACCTGCGCCGATACCCCGACCCACGTCCACCCTTTGCGGATCATCTCGACGTGGGCGTAGCTCCAGTCGGGACCGTTGTCGACCCGGCGGTGACATTGAGCCACTCGACGACGACGGTGCCCGAGAACTCGGCCGGATCATTGGGGCGACGCACGACGACGCGAGTGGTAAACGGGGCGGGTTCGATCGGCGCCGCCGTCCACATCCCGTCGGAACTCAGCGGGGCGGTCGAGGTGTAGGCCGAGGCGGTCCCCGAAAGGAAGAATTCCGACTCGACGTAACCGACGGCGGCCAGGTCGAGCCCCCGACGTGCCGAGAACCACCTTGCCCAGCCCGGTCGGGCTCGGTTCGGCAAGGTCGACCGGTCCCAACGGCATCGGGACGGAAGAGGGATGTGGCAGTCGGCGGTTCGGTCGTCGCCGGCTGTGTGGCGGCGGACGCCGTCGCGACTGGCACCGGGGTCGTCGCTACGTCGACCGCTGACGTCGCAACTGGATCAATCGGCGCGCCAACCGGGGTCGTTTCGACCCAGCCGTGCCACCGGTTGAGGAGCACGCCGCGAGGATGAGCAGCAGCGCCGCGGCACCAACAGAACGAAGAATGCGCGCAGGCTTTACAATCAACACGGCTCCGGGCGTACGACGAGGGGCGTACGACGAGGGGCGAGGGGCGAGGGGCGAGGGGCGAGCCCGCTCGAGACTGCTTGCGAACAGGCCCGAAAACTGCGAAACCCCCTCGCCCGGGTGCTGAGCACCAGTGGGCGAGGGGGAATTGCTAGAGAATGTCAGACGGGGCGGACGTTCTGGGCCTCTTCGCCCTTGCGGCCGGGAGCGACGTCGAATTCGACGACCTGACCCTCGCTGAGCGACTTGTGGCCCGAGCCCTGAATCTGGGAGTAGTGGACGAACACGTCGTCACCCTTCTCACGCGAGATAAAGCCGAAACCCTTGTCGACATTGAAGAACTTAACTGTACCGGTGGCCATTGGGCCCTCACCTTCAAAACTGGATTCACCAACTGCGATGAATCCGAAGGGCAAACACTAACGGCAGATTCGAACGAACGTGCGTGGAGTAGTCAGAACCGGCAAAAAATTTCGCGGGGCACGAAAATCCCCTTGACCTTCAAGTTGACTCGAAGGTTTATGGTGATCGACATGACCACCGTCGACGTGCTCGCCCCGCTGCAGATCCGGGAAGTCTCGGCCCGGAGCGGCTTCAGCACGGCAACCCTGCGCTACTACGAGGAGATCGGGCTGATCTGCCCGATCAACCGAACCGCTGCCGGCTACCGTCTGTACGACGAACACACCCTCGACC
>JANNNL010000397.1:0-4885 GCA_031398525.1 Actinomycetes bacterium
CGTCGAACTCAACCACCATGACGCCGGGGCTCAAGATCAGCGACGCCGAGGTGTATCTGGCGGGCGACGAAGAAGCGGCCGTCGCCCACTTCGACGCCGAACCGGCGGGCCGGTGGAACGCATACCCGGCAGGCAAGCTCGCCCTCGCCTTTACGGTTCGTCAGCGAGCGGTGACCCCGGAGTGGATCGGGTCGGGCATCCGGATGAACGCCGTGGCCCCCGGGGTCATCGATACGAACATGACCCGGCCGCTGCTCGACATCCCGGGGGTCGCCGACGCACTCAAGCAGATCCCGATCCCGGCGGCCCGCTGGGGAACCGCCGACGACCTCGCCGGGGTGATCTGCTTCCTGCTCTCACCCGCGGCGAGCTACATCGTCGGGCAAACGATCTTCGTCGATGGCGGGACCGACGCGTTGCTCCAGCCCCGTTCGCATCCTCACCCATTGCCGGGCTGAGCGGCGACGACGCCGCCGTTACTCGCGGCAGGTGGTCAGCGAGTCGCCGAGTTCTTCGATCGGCCGGGAGTAGAACGTGCCATCGGGGCACGGCAACGCCGAGCTGGCCTCGTGGAAGACGCCGAGCGAGCTCTCGTAGCCCGGCACGGTCCAGACGTGGAGCATGTAGCCGGTGTTGTCGATCAGGAACCCGCCGTACGTATCGCACAGCTCCTTGGACACGTCGGAGCGATCAGCCCCGAGCGGAGTATCGGTCGAGCCATCGGGACCCACGACGATGCAGACATTGGAGTGAGAGTGCCAGGCATCGTTCTTCCCGGCGAAACCTTCTGGGACTCCTTCGACCCCGAAGGCGATGTACATGAACCCAGCGAGCCTCGAGTCGGGGTTTGACCCGTCAAAGATCAGCATCGGATTGAGCACGTTCTCCTCGGTGATCGTCGCGCCAACCAAGGTCCCCCCGCCCTTGCCGTAGTGCACCCCAAGACCGGGGGCGAAGGGGCCTTGGCGTCGGTAGCCCGCGGTCTCGGCGTCGGCCACCGTCGGGTACATCGCCACCAACTCGGCGGTGCGGGCCAACTGATGGGCCAACATCGCCGTCGTCGGGCCGTCCATCGGCGCGGTGCCCTGCTCGTGCTTCATGCCGTTCATCACCACCGACAGGCCCTGGTCAACGTCAACTCCGGCCGGAGCCGCCGCTCCATCGGTCGCCGGATCACCGTGGGGGTGGGACGCGCCGTCGGTTGCCAAGCTGGCCGCGGGATCAGCAACCGGGGCAACCGGGGCGGCTGCTACATCCGTCGATGCGGCCAACTGGGCCGTCGCTGCGACCGGTGCGGCAACCGCGGGTGCTGCGGCCTCGTTGGGATGCGGATGTTCGTCAGCGGCGGCGACCGGCTGACCGTCGACGGCGACCAACGCGGCAGGAGCCGCCGGGCCATCAGCGGCGGCAACCGTCGGCGTTGCGCCGTGCGCATCGGCAGAATGGCTGCGAGCGCTCGGCGAGACAAGCACGGCGGTGGTGAACCCGACGACAGCGAGCGGGAGCAGCGCCGAGAAGCCCCGCTTCAACCTACCGACGGCGGCTATTGCAGGGAACGTCACCGCCGCCATCGCCGTCAGGATTGCGACCGTCTGCATGGCGACCGTCGCACCATCGATCAGCGTGACGGATTCGGCGTGATCGGGGTGCGGACCAACCGGAAATCCCCTCGTGCGACTCACCACCCACAGAGCAATCAGGCCGACGTTGAGCACCACACCGGCAAACAGCACCCACCGACGTGGGCGCAGCGCGACCATCGCGGCCAGCCCGAGCTGCAGCCATCCGGCAACGGCAAATCCGATTCCCTCGGCCGCCCATGAAGCCATGTGTGAGGGCACCATCACCAGGTGAATTACCCCGGTCGCGGCGAGCAGTGAGGCGAGCAGGATCGCAGTGGCCGCGACCGGTTCGCGCTCGGTCCGTTCCGCCACATATGTGCTGGTCATCGGCAACGAAAAGTCGGCCACGAGGTACCCTCCCTGGGCACCCCGGTCCATCGGTGCACCTCGTGCGGATGCTACGTCAGAGCGTGGCACCGGTCACAGTCGTGGTCGCCTACGGACGGTGCTTCCAGTCCCGTTCAGTCATTCGCCATGTCCAATGCAGCCCGCTTTCGGCCGGCGCGGTTCGCGGGACTCGATACTCCTCGATGTGGGCGAAGCCCAGCTTCCGCGGCACCATTCCGCTGGCGATGTTGGCGGCGTCATGGCGGATCAACACCTCGTCGACACCGTCGAGGATGAGTCCGGCATTCGTCAACAGCCGCGACGCCTCACTCGCCACGCCCCGACCGGTGAACTCGACGTGAACCCAGTAGCCGATCTCGATCTGGTTCGGCGCGCCGCGCCGGTGCAGGCCGCAACCGCCGATGATCCGTGACTCGTCGACCGGGTCGACCATCGCGATCGGGAAAGTCGTCGCGGCATTCCATGCACCGATCCACTCGCCAAGCATCTCGTGGCGTTGAGCGACCGATTGCGGCTCGTGCTGAACCCACGCCATCCACGGCCGGAGGTGATCGACGCTCGCGGTGATCGCCTCCACAAGCGCCGGAGCATCGTCGAGGGTGTGGCGACGCAGCACGACGCGTTCACTGACGAGACGTTCCGGAATGTGCGTGGCCATCCGCTGAGTCTGCCCGGATTCGCTGAACGCGGCGGGATGAATTTCCGTTCCTACTGCAAGTTTTCACGCCACCTGCTCGGCTGGTCGGAGGAACAGACCGCCACCGCCCTGGGGATCCGCCCGGGCACCGTCAAGAGCCGCTCCCACCGAGCCATCCCCGCCGGTGCCCGCCGCCAATCCCGCCGCCGACGCGCCACAATGATCTCCACCCTCGCCGCCGTCGGTGCGTTGACCATCGGCACCGTCACCATCCTCAACCAAAACTCCAACGACAAGATCATCGTCAGCGGCGGCGGCTCCGGAGAAGCCGACCCCAACGATTCCGACCACCCTCTGGCAAAGTGCCACTCCGGCAGAGCCGATTACTCCGGTCGACCCGACGCTGCAGTGGTCCCGAGCCGACGTCGCCCCCGGCGAAGCGCTCGGCCAGCTCAGCTACCGAACCTCCATCGTCGGTGACGGTCCGTTCTACGCGGTGTCGACCGCGCCCGGACGGGCAGATCTCAACGGGCCGCAGATTCCCACCCTGTATCGCTCCGATGACGCGCTGACGTGGGGCACCGTCGCCTGGCCCGTCGGCACGTACAACATCATCGACGCCAACGCTGGTTCGTTGTACGTCGTCGGCACCGGCCCGGCGCGGCTTGTCGGTGACAATCCGCCACGGGATCTCACCGAGGCATTGATCTCCCGGTCAACAGATCAGGGAACGTCGTGGTCGACCATTGCACTCCCATCCGACCATGACCATCTCCTCGACGAGCCTGCAGTACGAACGGTGTCAGCGACCCTCGATGTGGCGTCGGGTCCGCTAGGCGTGGTCGTCGGCCTCCGACGAAGCGTGTTCCTCGATCCGGCCGAGTTGGTCCCCAGTGTCGACTTCAGCCAAGGCTGGGATCAACTTCCCGAAGGCCTGGTCACCTTACGCAGGCTCGGGCGTCTCGGAAGCCCCCGCCTGCACGGCTATGGGCGATGCCGCATCGGCGGCCGGGCCGAGTTGCTTCGATCAGTCGACTGCGGCGACCGTCCACCCGTGGGATGAGTTGGGGCTCAGCACCCCACTGCTCAGTGGTCTTCGGCAACCGGTTTCGCTGTGGTACTCCGCCGATGGAACGCGCCGAATTCGATCGCGAACTGGAACGAGCCGCCCGGACGCGTCCCGATATCGAGTTGATCGACGCCGACCGCCTCCGCCACGGCGACTGAGCTTCGAATGTTGAGATCTGGGTCGCGACGCCGTCACCCGTGACGAATCTCGCGCCCAGAAATTCGGCCCGACGACAGGCGGGCGGCGAGCGGGCTCAGCCGGGCCACACGACCGATTGCATCTCGGTGTAGGCGTGCAGGCCGAAGTCGCCGCCGTCTCGACCAACGCCGCTGAGCTTGAACCCGCCGAACGGGGCCTCGTGATTTCGCTGCGCCGTGTTGATGCCCACGTTGCCCGACCGCATCCGCCCGGCCACCCGGAACCCGCGCTCGGAGTCCTTGGTGAACACGTAGTCGTACAAACCGAAGTCGCCGCCGTTGGCCAGCGCGACAGCCTCGTCCTCATCGTCGATCGGCACCACCACGACCACCGGGCCGAAGATCTCCTCGCGCACCGGGGTCATGTCGGCATCGCAACCGGCGAGCAGCGTCGGGGCCACATAGAACCCGGTCTCCAGCCCCGACGGCCGCCGACCGTCGACCACGATCTCGGCCCCCTCGGAGGACCCGGTCGCGATGTAGCTCTCGATACGACCCCGATGAGCTGCGGAAATGACCGGGCCGACGATCGTCTCCATAGATGTCGGATCCCCGACCTTCAGTGCCCCGGCGTAACCGGCGAGCTTTGAGACGACCTCGTCGTAGACCCGGCGATGGACGATCGCCCGGGTCGGTGCCGTGCAGATCTGCCCGGAATGAAACGACCACACGCTGCCGATCGCCCCGACCGCGGCGGCGACGTCGGCATCGTCGAACACCAGCGCCGCTCCCTTGCCGCCAAGCTCCAACAACTGACGCTTCATCGTCGGCGCTCCCGCCTGGTAGATGATCGAGCCGCCCGCAGTCGAGCCGGTGAACGAGACCTTGTCGACATCACGAGTCGAGGTCAGCGCGGCCGACGGTGCCGCCGCAGCCGAGTTGATGATGTTAATGACACCCGGAGGGAAGCCGACCTCATCCATGATCTCGGCGAGGGCGAGCACGGCAAGCGGATCTTGCGGGGCGGGCTTCATCACCACGGTGCAGCCGACCGCGAGCGCGGGCGCGATCT
>JANNNL010000416.1:0-4415 GCA_031398525.1 Actinomycetes bacterium
CCGGGATGCGCCCCGCACCACTCGTCGACGTGCCAGTCGTTGTAGGCGCGGATCATCACCTCGTTGACGTCGGGGTCGGGCCCGGCGTTGAGCACCTGCCCGGCGAACCCGGTCCAGTTGGGGAAGTTCAGCCCGGCCAACTGCCCACCGGCGTTCATATCGCGGACCCGCTCGTTCACGTCCCAACAACCCGGTCGCATCTCGTCGTAACGGCTGGCGTCGATGTTGTAGAACTCCGGCGGTTTGCCGGCCACTGCGTTCAGCCCCAGGTTCCGGCCGCGCAACGAGCCGTAGTACCACTGCTGGACGCGCCCGTCCTTCTCGTCGACCACCCGCGGCGCCTGGTCGCGGAACCGGGCCGGCACGTGGGCATCGAACATCGTCGGCGGTTCGCAGATGTGGTCATCCACGCTGATCAGGATCATGTCGTCGGCCTTCATGATCGCATCGTAGGGATCGGCCGATCCCCGGCTTGGATCGTCGGTCACTGAGGCCGAAGAGTGGAGGGCCTGGGAGTGGCAGGATGCAGCGATGTCGATCGTCGATCCGAAGTTCCTCAGCCAGCTCCGTTATCGCTGCATCGGACCGACGCGGGGCGGGCGAGTGGTGGCCGTGGCGGCCGACCCGCGCACGCCGGCGGTGTTCTACTTCGGGGCGGTCGCCGGTGGGGTGTGGAAGTCCGACGATGCCGGTCAGTACTGGGAGAACATCACCGATGGCTTCCTAACTAGCGGGTCGATCGGTGCCCTCGCCGTCGCTCCCAGCGATGGCAACGTGATCTACGCGGGAACCGGCGAGGCGACGATCCGTATCGACGTCACGCACGGCGACGGGATGTACAAGTCCACCGACGCCGGCGCAACGTGGCGGCACATCGGGCTCGGCGAGTCGCGCCACATCGGCGAGATCCGCGTTCATCCCGAAAATCCCAATCTCGTCTACGTCGCCGCCCTTGGCCACTCGTCGAAGGAGAATTCTGAGCGTGGTCTCTACCGATCGACCGATGGCGGCGAGACTTGGGAACTGATCCTGCACGTCAGCGCGCGGGCCGGCGCGGTCGACGTCTCCCTCGACCCCAACAACCCGCGGATCGTCTTCGCCACCATCTGGCAGGCCCGCCGGACGTTCTGGTCGATCGATTCGGGCGGACCCGACTCGGGACTGTGGCGGTCACGCGACGGCGGCGACACCTGGGAGAACATCAGCGAGCGACCCGGATTGCCCGCCGGGCCGTTGGGCAAAATCGGCGTGTCCGTATCACCTGCCCAGCCGGGGCGAGTGTTCGCGATGGTCGAGGCGATCGGCCGGGCGCGCGGGCTCTACCGGTCGGATGATCTCGGCCAGACCTGGGAGCACGTGTCGGCCAAGCCCGATCTGAGCTGGCGGCCCTGGTACTACCAACACGTCATCGCTCACCCGACGCGGCCCGACGAGGTGTTCGTGATGAACATGCGGGCGTGGCGGTCGATCGACGGCGGCCGCACGTTCGAGGAATTCCACACACCCCACGGCGACAACCACGCCCTGTGGATCGACCCGACGAATCCCGAGCGGATGATCGGCTGCGACGACGGCGGAGCGTGGGTGTCGTTCAACGCCGGGAAGTCGTGGTCGACGATCTACAACCAGCCGACCGCGCAGTTCTACCACGTCGCCACCGACAACCGATTTCCGTACACCGTCTATGGATCACAGCAGGACAACTCATCGATCGCGGTCCCTAGTCAGACCGGGCTCGGGGCGATCAACTGGGCCGATTGCTACGCCCCGGGCACCGCCGAGAGCGGCTACGTCGCCCCCAAGCCCGGCGACGACAACATCGTCTACGTCGGGGCGATCGGCAGCTCCCCCGGTGGCGGCGAGGCCCTCCAGCGCTACGACCATTCCACCAAACAGGTCCAACTCGTCAGCGTGTGGCCCGAGGCGTATCACAACGGCGAAACGGCCGACGTCCGCTTCGCCTGGACATACCCGATCGTGTTCTCACCTCACGACGCGAACGTGCTGTATGTCGCCGGCAACCGGGTGTTCCGCACGACCGATGAGGGGCACCGCTGGGAGCCGATCAGCCCCGACCTCACGTACGCCGACCCCGCAACGCTCGGCGATTCCGGGCCGGTGACGATGGATGCCGCCGGGGCCGAGATGTACGCCACCGTCTTCTCGCTGATGGTCTCGGCCCACCAGCCGGGCGTGCTGATCGCCGGGTCTGACGATGGATTAGTCCATGTCACGATGAACGACGGCGGTGAGTGGGCCGACGTCACACCACCCGATCTTCCGAAGTTCTCCCAGGTCACAATGATTGCCGAGTCGCCGCACGCTGCTGGCACCGTCTATCTGTCGGCGGCGCGTCACAAGATGGGCGACTACGCCCCGTACGTGTATCGCACCGCGGATTGGGGCACGACCTGGACCCGCATCGACGGCGGTCTCCCCCCAGCGGAGTTCTGCCGGGTCATCCGTGAGGACCCCCATCGCCAGGGCCTGATCTACGTCGGCACCGAGCTCGGCATCCACGTTTCGTTCGACGACGGAGCCCGCTGGCAATCGCTGCAAAGCAACCTGCCGGTCACCCCGATCTACGACTTCGTCATCAAGGACACCGATCTGGTCGTCGCCACCCACGGCCGGTCCTTCTGGATTCTCGATGACGTGACCCCGCTCCATCAGCTGCACGAAGAGCTGCTGCAAGCTGACCGCTTCTTGCTCCAGCCCCGCGACGTCGTTCGGTCGCCACCGCATATCGCCGCGGCGTGGGGTGGGACGCCGGGCGGCAAGAACTACCACGTGACCACCGGGCAGAACGCGACGTTCTACGTCGAGGAACACGAGACCGGGCACACCACCAACCGGGTGATCGACGGCGGCGACGATCTGCCCCGCGGCGTGCGAATCGTCTACTACCTCGACGAGCCGGCCGTGGGTGTGGCCAGTCTCACGATCAGCGACGACGCGGGCACCGCCATCGAGACGTTCACGAGCGCAATCCCCGCCGAGAAGAAGGATCGCCACGGCCTATACATCACCGCCGCGGCCGGAATGAACAGCTTCCAGTGGCCGATGACGTACCCGAGCGGCGTGAAGATGGTCGCCACCGACTTCCACAAGCGACCCGACGGTCCACTCGCTCAACCCGGCCGCTACGTCGCCACCCTGACCGTCGGTGATTGGTCGATGACCCAGCCATTCACTCTGCTCAAGGACCCTCGGGTCACGACCAGCGATGCCGATCTCACCGAGCAGTTCGAGCTCCTCATCCGGATTCGCGACAAGCTTTCCGAGGTCGCCACCGGCGTCAATACCATCCGCTCCCTCCGACGACAACTTGCCACCTGGTCGGAGCGGCTCGCCGATCAAGCCGACGCCGGTCCGGTCGGCCGCCTCGCTGACGAGCTGAGCGATCGCCTGCGGTCGGTCGAGGCGGAACTCGTCCAAGCCGAGTTCACCTCCGACGGCGACACACTCAACTACCGCGAGCAACTGTTCGAGAAACTCAGCGCCCTGGTCCCGGTTGTCAGCAGCGCCGACGCCCGCCCCACCACCCAGTCCCACGCCGTGTTCGACAAACTCGCCGGCCAAACCGACCACCACCTCGCCGCACTCGCCGCCCTGGTCAACGACGATCTGGCCGCGCTGAACACCCAACTCGCTCAACTCGACATCGGCATCATCGGCGCATGACCTTTCTCAGTGGCATCACGGTGCTCGACGAGACGGCGACGGCTCGAGTCGGATCGATTGCCGGGGCGTACTGCGCCAAGTTGTTGGCCGATGCCGGGGCGACCGTGCTGCGGGTCGACAACGGCAGCCGAGATCCGCTGCGCCGCCGCGGGTCCGGGGCGTTACACGAGTACCTGACGGCCGGGTCGTCGATCGTAGATGAGCGCCCCACCACGGGAATCGAGATCGTGCTTACCCAGGACGCGGCGCGAGTCACCGAGCTGCGGGCCGAGCACCCGCATCTCGTGATCGTCACCATCACGCCGTTCGGGGTGACTGGGCCATGGGCCAGTCACCCGGCAACGGAGCCGACGCTGCAGGCATGGTGTGGGTCGATGGGGCATCGTGGATGGCCCGACGAACCCCCGATTGCCGCGGGCGGCGAGTTGGGTGAGTGGGTCACCGGAACGTACGCCGCCGTCGGCACCCTCGCCGCCCTGATGGAAGCTCACCGCAGCGGCGAAGGGGATCACGTCGATGTGGCGATGCTCGACTGTATGACGGTCAGCATGCAGGCCTTCGCCCCGCTGTTTGCCCAGCTCAGTGGCTGGCCGCCGATCGTCGGCACCGGCCGCACGATCGAGGTGCCATCGGTCGAACCAACGGCTGATGGCTACGTGGTCTTCACCACCAACTCGGCCCAACAGTTCGCCGACTTTTGTCTGCTGATCGGCGGCCCCGAATGGGGAACC